>CBJMYK010000093.1:0-6515 GCA_966433795.1 uncultured Thiobacillus sp.
ATCACCGGGCTCGGCAAGGCCGGCAAGCTCAAACGGCTGTGGCAGTCGCCGTTCACGCTGCACAGCGAGGTCATCGCCGCGATCGACCGCGAAGCCGGGTTCGCCGCCGCCGGCAAGCCCGCTGCGATCGTCGCGAAAATGAACGCCCTGGTCGAGCCGCAGGTGATCGCGGCGCTCTATGCGGCGAGCCAGGCCGGCGTCCAGATCGATCTCATCATCCGTGGCGTCTGCGCGCTGCGGCCGGGCATCGCGGGCCTGTCGGACAACATCCGCGTGCGCTCGGTCGTCGGGCGTTTTCTCGAGCACTCGCGGATCGTCTACTTCAGGAACGGTGGCGACGAGCAGGTCTACCTGTCCTCCGCCGACTGGATGGACCGCAACTTCTTCCGCCGCATCGAAACGAGCTTTCCCATCCTCAACCCCAAGCTCAAGAAGCGCGTCATCAACGAAGGCCTCAAGCCTTATCTGCAAGACAACGTGCAAGCGTGGGACATGCAGCCCGACGGCAGCTACCGCCGCCGCACCAAGCGCGGCGCGAAAGCCTATTGCGCGCAATGTGCACTGCTGGCGCTGCTGACGACCCCTAGCTGACGAACTGGCCTCACACCGGACCGGCTCCACCCGTCACTCCGCCCGTCAGTCGCCCTGCGCGGCCGGCTGGCATGCCGGACCGCCGCGCGCAGCGGTGAAACGAATTACACTCGGCTTATTTATTGCGTCCTTTCGGGCTGCCCCGATGAACCTGCATGTCGCTCCCACTCGGCTCCTGTTCGTGGCATTGCTGGCCGGTTGTCAGGCGGCCGACGAGGACCGGTTTCAAGGCTATGTCGAAGGCGAGCCGGTCCTGGTCGCAGCGCAGCAAAGCGGCCAGTTGACCTCGCTGCAGGTGCGACGCGGCGACATGGTTGCGACGGGCGCGCCGCTTTTCAGCCAGGATGCGGCGACCGAAGCGGCCAGCCTCGGCCAGGCCCGCGGCCAACTGGCACAGGCGCAGGCCCAGTTCGGCAATCTCGCGACCGGCAAGCGACCGCCCGAGATCGCCGCGATCGCCGCCCGCGAGCGCGAGGCCGAGGCGCGGCGGGAACTGTCCGCCGCCCACCTCGCGCGTCAGGAGGCCCTGGTCGCGAAGGGCTTCATCAGCGCCCAAGCCCTCGACGAAGCGCGCGCGCAACTCGCGCGCGACGAGGCCAGCGTCGCGCAAACGCGGGCCGAACTCGCGACCGCGCGCCTGCCGGGCCGCCGCGACGAGCGCGCCGGTGCCCGCGCGGCGGTGTCGGCGAGCCAGGCCGCGCTCGAGCAAAGCGCCATCAGGCTCGCGCAGAAATCGCAGCGCGCCCCCGTGGGCGGTTCGGTGCAGGACGTGTTTTTCCGGGTGGGTGAATGGGCGGCGCCGGGGCAGGCGGTGGTCTCGATCCTGCCGCCGCAAAACATCAAGGTCCGATTCTTCATTCCGGAACCCCGCCTCGGCGCGCTGCGGACCGGGCAAGGCGTCGCGATCCACTGCGACGGCTGCGGCGCCGCGATCCCGGCCACGGTCCGCTTCGTCAGCGCCTCCGCCGAATACACCCCGCCCGTGCTGTACAGCGAAAAGAACCGCCATCGGCTCGTCTACCTCGTCGAAGCCTGGCCGGCCGCCGGGGACGCCGCGCGGCTGCACCCGGGGCAGCCCGTGAGCGTCGCCCTCGACAGCGGCAAACGATGAGTGGCGATTACGCCATCGACGTGCAGGGCCTGAGCAAATCCTTCGGCCGCAAACGCGTCGTCAACGGCCTGAGCCTGCGCGTCGAAGCGGGCGAGATCTACGGTTTCCTGGGCCCGAACGGCAGCGGCAAGACGACCACCATCCGCATGCTCTGCGGCCTGCTGACCCCGGACAAAGGCCAGGGCACCTGCCTCGGCTTCGTCGTGCTCCGCCAGAGCGCCGAGATCAAGAAGCAGGTCGGCTACATGACCCAGCGTTTCAGCTTCTACGAGGACCTCACGATCCGCGAGAATCTCGACTTCGTCGCGCGGCTCTATGCGATGCCGGAACGCAAGCAGGCAGTCGAAGCCGGCATGGAAGACCTGGGCCTCGCCGATCGCGCGAACCAGCTCGCCGGCACGCTTTCCGGTGGCTGGAAGCAGCGGCTCGCGCTGGCCGCCTGCATGCTCCATCGTCCTCGCCTGCTCCTGCTCGACGAACCCACGGCCGGCGTCGACCCCAAGGCACGGCGCGACTTCTGGGATGAAATCCACCGCCTCGCCGGCCGCGGCATCAGTGCGCTCGTGTCGACCCATTACATGGACGAAGCGGCGCGCTGCCATCGCCTCGCCTATATCGCGTTCGGCAACCTGCTCGCCTCCGGGACGCCCGAAGAACTGATCGCCCGAAGCGGCCTCTCGACCTTTCTCGTGAAAGACGACGACCCGGCGCTGGCGCCGCGCCTGCGCCAGCTCGCGGGCGTGCAGCAGGTCGTCGCGATGGGCAACGTCTATAGCGTGAGCGGCGAGGATAGGGCGTTGATCGAACGCAGCCTCGCCGCCCTGCCGGCGCTGCGGTTCGAGCGTGCGGAGACAGGGCTGGAACAGGTCTTCATCCGGCTCATGGACACCGTGCAGGACCCACTGCCGTGAGGTCCGCGCTGGCCTGGCATCGGCTGTGGGCGATCGTGCTGAAGGAATTCGTGCAGATGCGGCGCGACCGCATCACCTTCGCGATGATGGTCGGCATCCCCGTGATCCAGCTCGTGCTGTTCGGTTTCGCGATCAACACCGACCCCAAGCGGCTGCCGACCGTGGTCTTCGACGCGAGCCAGAGCGCCTATTCGCGCAGCTTCGTCGCCAGCCTCGAAAACAGCGGCTATTTCAACGTGCTGGAGACCCCCTCCACCGTCGCCGCAGCGCGGGAGGCTCTCGCCATCGGCGATGTCCAGTTCATCGTCTCGATTCCGCCGGATTTTTCCCGCCAGCTGATCCGCGGCGAAAAACCGGTGCTCCTGCTCGAGGCCGACGCGTCCGATCCCGCCGCCACAGGCAACGCGCTCTCGGCGCTCGCGACGGTCAACCAGACCGCCCTGCAGCACGACCTCAAGGGCCCGCTGGCGCCGCTGGCAGGCGGGCCCGCACCGTTCGAAATCCGCGTGCAGCGCAACTACAACCCCGAGGGCATCACGCAGTACAACATCGTGCCGGGCCTCATGGGGACGATCCTCACGATGACCATGATCATGATGACCGGCATGGCGATGACCCGCGAACTCGAGCGCGGCACGATGGAAAACCTGCTCGCCTTCCCGGTGCACCCGCTCGAAGTCATGATCGGCAAGATCCTGCCCTACATCATCGTCGGCTACATCCAGGTCGCGGTCATCCTGATCGCCGCGCATTTCCTGTTCGGCGTGCCGATCGCCGGCAGCCTGTCCTTGCTGCTGGCCTCGGTGCTGGTTTTTCTTGCCGCCAATCTCACGGTCGGCATGATGTTCTCCACGCTGGCCAAGAGCCAGTTGCAGGCGATGCAGATGACCTTCTTCTTCTTTCTGCCATCGATGCTGCTGTCCGGATTCATGTTCCCCTTCCGCGGCATGCCGCACTGGGCGCAGGTCATCGGCGAGGCCCTGCCGCTTACCCATTTCCTGCGGATCGTTCGCGGCATCATGTTGAAGGGCAACGGCTGGGCCGAAACCTGGCCCAATGTCTGGCCGCTGCTGCTGTTCATGGCGATCGTGATGGCGATCGGCTTCAAGCGCTACCGCAAGACGCTCGACTGACGAACCGCCGCGCGCGCCAGGGCCGGCCCCGTGCGTCCGCAAATCTTCACCGGTCTGTCACGCCGCCTTCATGTCGCGCTGGCCTCATGGGCGCATGTTGAATCGCGTCACCACCCTGCTCCGCGCGCGCCCCGATGCCTCGTCCTGCGCGTACACCGAAATCCCAGCGGGGCCCGCGCACGGCCCGGACGCCACGCCCGACTCGCCGCAGCCCGCGTCCCGCCATTACCGCACGCTGTGGATTTCCGACATCCACCTCGGTACGCCCGGCTGCCAGGCGCGCTACCTGCTCGACTTTCTCAAGCACAACGAATCCGACACGCTCTATCTGGTCGGCGACATCATCGACGGCTGGCAGCTGCGCCGCGGCTGGTACTGGCCGCGCGCGCACAACGACGTCGTGCAGAAACTCCTGCGCAAGGCGCGCAAGGGCACGCGCGTGATCTACGTGCCGGGCAATCACGATTCGATGGCGCGGCAGTTCATCGGGCTGGCCTTCGGCGACATCGAGGTCGCCGACGAGGTGATCCACGTCACCGCCGACGGCCGCCGCTTTCTCGTCGCCCACGGCGACCGATTCGACGGCGTGATCCAACACGCGCGCTGGCTCGCCTACATCGGCGACAGCGGCTACACGCTGATCCTCGCGCTCAACCGCTGGTTCAACGGCCTGCGCGCGCGCATGGGCTACCCCTACTGGTCGCTGTCGCAATACCTCAAGCACAAGGTCAAGAACGCGGTCAGCTTCATCACCGCGTTCGAGAAGGTCATGATCGACGAGGCGCGGCGCCGCCGTTGCGACGGCGTGATCTGCGGCCACATCCACAAGGCCGAGATCCGCAGCGTCGACGGCCTCGTCTACTGCAACGACGGCGACTGGGTCGAAAGCCTGAGCGCGCTCGCCGAAACCGCCGACGGCACGCTCGAAATCCTCCACTGGACGCATTGTCTCGACGCGGCGGCGTCGCCACGGAGCGCCGCGGTGCGGCAGGCCGCATGAAGATCATGATCGTGACCGACGCCTGGTCGCCGCAGGTCAACGGCGTCGTGCGCACGCTGACGACGACGCGCCGCGAAATGGAAGCCATGGGCCACGACGTCGACCTGCTCTCGCCGCTCGAATTCCGCACCCTGCCCTGCCCGACCTACCCCGACATCCGCCTCTCGCTGCTGCCAGGGCGCAAGGTCGCGCGACGCATTCGCGAATTCGCCCCCGACGCGCTGCACATCGCGACCGAAGGCCCGCTCGGCTGGGCCGCGCGCCGCTTCGCCCTGCGCAATGGACTGCCGTTCACGACCGCCTACCACACGCGCTTTCCCGAATACGTGAAGGCGCGCACCGGCATCCCGCTCGCCTGGACCTACCGCTTCCTGCGCGGGTTCCATGCGCCGGCGCGCGCAGTCATGACGCCGACGCCTGCGGTCAAGGCGGACCTCGAGGCCTTCGGCTTCGACAATGTCGTGCTGTGGTCGCGCGGCGTCGACCTCGACGTGTTCCGGCTGCAGACCTCGCACCGCCTCGACACCGCGCGTCCGATCTTCCTCTACGTCGGCCGCGTCGCCGTCGAAAAGAACGTCGAGGCCTTCCTCGAACTCGACCTGCCCGGCTCGAAATGGGTCGTCGGCGACGGCCCGGCGCTCGCCGCGCTGCGCGCGCGTCACCCCGAGGCCTACTACCTCGGCGTGATGAAGCAGCCCGAGCTCGCCGAGGTCTACGCCGCCGCCGACGTCTTCGTCTTTCCGAGCAAGACCGACACCTTCGGCCTCGTGCTGCTCGAGGCGATGGCTTGCGGCCTGCCGGTCGCGGCCTATCCGGTCAGCGGGCCGATCGACGTGCTCGGCGACTCAGGGGCCGGCGTCATGCACGAAGACCTGCGCAAGGCGTGCATGGCCGCGCTCAACATCGAACGCAGCACCGCGCGCGCCCACGCCGAGAAGTTCTCATGGCGCGCGGCGACCGAGCAGTTCGTCGGCCATCTGCATCCGGCACGAAGCGAAGGCCGGCAGCCGGCCGCCCGCCCTGCGGGTGCGACCGGGACTATCGATTAGTGTCAAAAAAACCCGGGTCGGCCGCCCGGGCTAGAGGTTTGCCTCAAGAACGTCACGCCGCGGTCCTTAAGTCCTCCTTGAACAATCCGCGCAAGGTCTCGCGCAATTCGGGCGTATCGGCATGGCCGTGAACTGCGACGGCATGCTGAACGGCTGCTTCCAGCAGTTCCTCCTCGCTGCCGGCCGACATGAACAGGCTGCAGTTCATTTCGCTCGGGTAGTCCCGGCAATCGATGAATTTGCGTTGCATGATCACCTCCTTTTCCCTCGCCCCGGACGGCCCAGGGCCACCATAAGGGAAATGTTTTTATAGACCCACCGGCGGCGACGCGCACCGAGGCGCTGAGCAAGGGGGGCTTGAAACTCGGCGCCGCCGCCCCCATCTCCGCTCCCACCTTGTTTGTACGTGTAACCAACGGGAGATAAAGGCATGTCCGCCACCAGCAGCAAAGAAACCCTGGGCTTTCAGGCCGAAGTCAAACAGCTCCTGCAGCTGATGATCCATTCCTTGTATTCGAACAAGGACATATTCCTCCGCGAACTGATCTCCAACGCCTCTGACGCCGCCGACAAGCTGCGCTTTGAAGCCCTGTCGGACGCCGCGCTGTTCGAGAACGACCCCGAGCTCAAGATCCGCATCGCCTTCGACCGCGACGCGCGCACGCTGACGATCAGCGACAACGGCATCGGCATGAGCCGCCAGGAAGTCATCGAGCACAT
>CBJMYK010000094.1:0-6498 GCA_966433795.1 uncultured Thiobacillus sp.
CCCAGCAGCGCGCGCCCGCCGACACCACGGACGATCACCACCCGTTTCCCGTCGACGTCCTGCAACGGCGCCAGCGCGAGCAAGGCCTCGCTGTCCTGGCCGTCCGGCGTGATTACGCGCTTGACCCCGTGCCCCGAGAGCGCGCGCGCGGTTCCCGATCCGACGGCGAAGACGCGGCTCGCGGCCGGCAGCGCGCCGATCGCGGCCATGCCGAATTCGGCGGCGTTGGGACTGATGAAAATCACGATGTCCGCACGCGCGATCCGGGCGAGCGATGCCTGCAATGCCTGCGTCGGCACCGCTTCGAAAGCGAGTGCGGGGAACTCGAACGCGCTACCGCCGGCCGCGCGGATCGCCTCGACCAGCGTCGCCGCCTGCCGTGGCGCCCGCGTCACCAGGATCGTGCGCCCAGCCAAAGGCTGGATCATGCGGGCAGGGCATCGAGGATGGCACGCGCGCCCCGCGCCAGAAGCTTGTCCGCGAGCGCCTGGCCCACCGCTTCCGGATCGCTCGCGCCACCCTCGGCGCGGTCGGCAATGAAGCCGCTACCGTCCGGGTTCGCCACGAAGCCCTCGAGCGTCAGGCGTCCGTCCTTGAATATCGCATGGGCGCCGAGCGGCACCTGGCAACTTCCGCCGAGCACCCGGCTGACCTGGCGTTCGGCGCGCACGCAGGCTGCCGTTTCGGGATGAGTGAGCGGCGCAAGCATCGCTGCGACGCGGGCGTTGCCGCTGCGGATTTCGATACCGAGGGCGCCCTGGCCGGCGGCGGGAATGCTGTCCTCGACCGAAAGCAGGCTTTTGATGCGCTCGCCGAGGCCGAGCCGTTTGAGGCCAGCGGCGGCGAGCAAGATTGCGTCGAACTGCCCTTCGTCGAGTTTTCTCAGGCGCGTGCCGACGTTGCCACGCAGGGGGCGGACCGTCAGATGCGGATAGCGCGCACGCAGCTGCGCTTCGCGGCGCAGGCTCGACGTGCCGACGACGCTTCCAGGCGGCAGGTCCGACAGCCGTGCATAGCGGTTGGACACGAAGGCATCGCGCGGATCCTCGCGCTCGCCGACGATGGCCAGTTCGAAGCCCGCGGGCAGTTCCATCGGCACGTCCTTCATCGAGTGCACCGCAAGATCGGCTTCCCCCGCTTCGAGCGCGACTTCGAGCTCCTTGACAAAGAGTCCCTTACCGCCGATTTTTGACAGCGTTACGTCGAGAATCTGATCGCCGCGCGTGGTCATACCGAGGATGTTGACCGTACACTCCGGATGCAATTCACGCAGGCGATCACGAACGTGCTCTGCCTGCCACATGGCGAGGGCACTTTCACGGGAGGCGATGGTCAGGGTGTGCATGTCGGTAGAGGCAGTAAAAAAGGACTGTTTGATTTGGCTCGGCAGGTCGCGAAACTGGTGGCGAGGATGCGTCCGCATCCATTTGAGGGGGCTCCAACGATGATGCGACCGATCGCAGCGTGGGCATTGATTTTAGCATGCGGCTTGGGAGTGCCCGCGGGCGCGGGGGCCGCGGAGGGCCTGGTGCACGCGAAGGATTTCCAGGCCGACGCGCGCACCGCGGCGAAACGGCGCGTGCCCATTCTCGTGTTGTTCAGCAGCCCTCACTGCCCTTACTGCGACCGCGTCAAGAGTGAATACCTGATCCCCATGCACAAGGACCCCGCGTACCGCAACCGGGTCGTGATCCGCGAGGTCACGGTCGACGCCGGAACGCCGCTCAAGGGCTTCGACGGCGATGCCACGACGCAGGGCGACTTTTCCGCCGATCACAAGGTATTCATGGTCCCTACGGTGAAAGTGTTCGACACGCGCGGTGCGCCTGCCGGCGACGCCATCGTCGGCCTGCTGTCGCCCGACTATTATTTCGGCTACCTGGAAAACGCGATCGACGAGGGCGCGCGCAAGATCCGCGGCAAGTAGGCACACCGCGTACGCAAAGCCGGGGGCTGACGTACACTAATGTCGCTGTCATGGGAGCGCGCAGATGAAAACGCTATTGGCCGACGACCACCCGCTCATGCGCGAGGGCGTGCGGCAGGTTTTGTCGCGGCTCGAGCCCCCCGTCGAAATCATCGACGCGCACGATTACCCTAGCCTGTTCGCGCAAACCGCCCTGCATGCCGACCTCGACCTCGCCGTGGTCGACCTCAATATGCCAGGCTTCGTGGGCGTACAAGGGATCAGCCAGTTTCGCAACCGCTTCCCCGACATCCCGCTGGTGGTGCTTTCCGCCTCCGAATCGTCGCACGACATTCGCAGCGTCCTCGAGGCCGGCGCCCTCGGCTACATCCCCAAGGCAGCGTCGAGCGCGGCGATGCTGGCCGCGCTGCAGCAAGTGCTCGCGGGCGACATCTACGTGCCCGCGTGCGGGGTCGGCGGCCGCGACGACGGGCTTCGCGGCGTGGTTGCCGCCGATTTCGAGGCGCTGCAGCACAGCGGGCTCACGGCGCGGCAGCTCGAGGTCGCCCGTTTGCTCGCCCAGGGTTGCGCCAACAAGGCCATCGCCGGAAGGCTCGCGATGTCAGAAAGCACCGTCAAAGTGCACATTGCCGCCATTTTCCGTGCGCTCAGCGTCACCAATCGCACCGAGGCCGTTCTGGCGATCCAGCGCTTGACGCAGGGCGCGTGAATTTTCTGCCGCCCTCGCTGCGTCGACTGTCTCTGTCGAGCATCCGCAGCCGGATGCTGATGATCGCGTTGCTGCCCGCGCTGCTGGCCGAATTCGGTATGGCAGCGTATTTCACGACCCAAGCACTACGCGCCGCGGGGCGCGACCTCGAGGCCCGCGCCGCGAGCGCGGCCGGCCATTTGTCCAAGTCGCTGCCTTACGCGCTGGTCGAGGGCGACCGGGCCCTGGTGCGCAACCTGCTCGAGACCGAAACTCGGAACAACGACCTCGCGTTCGCCCGTGTGGTCGACGCGTCGGGAAACCTCGTCGCGGGGGCCGGCGACACCCTCCAGCTGGCCGGCGCCGACCATTACCTCGAGCGCGTGGCGATCCGTCTGCCGAGCGCCGGCGGACTGCTGCCGGCCAGCGCCGGGGGCGGCAACGCCCTCGGCTACGTCGAGGTCGGCGCGACGCTCGAGCAAAGCCGGACGCTCAGGCGCGATGTGCTAACCAACGCGGCGCTGCTGATGGCCGCAGCGCTCGCGCTCACCGGCGCGTTGGCCTGGCGCCTCTCGAATCGCCTCGCCAGCCAGTTGCGCCATGTCGGGCAGGTCGTCGAACGGCTTGCTTGCGACGACCTGACGGTCCGCACACATCTTCCACCGGACGGCGAGGTCGGCGCGCTTGCCGCGGGCATCAACAACATGGCCGAGGCGCTGCAGCGAAATCGTGGCGAACTCGAGAAGCGGGTGCGCGAGGCCACCGCCAACCTGACCGCGAAAAAAATCATGGCGGAACGCGCCAATCAGGCGAAATCCCGCTTCTTCGCCGCCGCGAGCCACGATTTGCGCCAACCGCTGCACGCGCTCTCGCTGTTCGTCGCCGCGCTGAAGGCGCGCAACGCGCAAGCCGAAACGCAGAGCCTGATCGACAACATCGAGGCCTCGACGGCGGCGATGGAACTGCTGTTCAACGCGCTGCTGGACATCTCGCGCCTCGATGCCGGCGCAATCGAGGCGCGCCCCGTGCACTTTTCGCTGCGCAAAATTCTCGATGATCTCGAGCAGCAATTCGGCGCGGTGGCGGCCGAGAAGCAGCTCAAGCTGCGCTTCCGCCCGTGCGACGCGACGGTCTACAGCGACCCCCTGCTGGTCGAGCGCATCCTCGCGAACTTGGTCGCGAACGCGATCCGCTACACCGACGACGGCGGCGTGCTGGTCGGGTGCCGCCGGCGCGGCAGAACCCTGCGCATCAGCGTCATCGACACCGGCCGCGGCATTCCGCCGGATCAGCAGGAAAGCGTCTTCCAGGAATTCGTGCAACTACACAATCCGGCCCGCGACCGCAGCAAGGGCCTCGGGCTGGGACTCGCGATCGTCTCGCGTCTGGGCCGGCTTCTCGGTCACCGCGTCGAGTTGCGCTCGGTGCCCGCCCACGGCTCCGTATTCAGTATCGACGTGCCGCTGGGCGACGCGGCACTCATCCGCGCGCCAGCGGTATCGACCCCGCCAGGCCAGACGCCCGGCGACGCCCTGGTCGTGCTGGTCGACGACGAGAGCGCGATCCTGCGCGGCATGGCGGAATTGTTCGACAACTGGGGGATCGACCTGGTGACCGCACACAGCGCCGACGAGGCGGAACAATGGCTGGCCACCGTCGAGCGCGTCCCCGACGTCATCGTCTCGGATTATCGCCTCCCCGACGACGTCGACGGCATCGCGGTCATCACACGCCTGCGGCAGAAGTTCGACCGTGACATTCCCGCCATCCTCGTCACCGGCGACACCGCGCCGGACACGATCCTGCGCATCAACCGCGCCGGCTTTCCGCTCCTGCACAAGCCGTTGCGCCCAGCCAAGCTGCGCGCATTGCTCACGCACCTGATCCAGCAAGCGCGCACGCCGCCCATGGGATAATCTGCGTCAATCCACCCCACCCTTCACGCATCATGCATATCCACATTCTCGGAATCTGCGGCACCTTCATGGGCGGGATCGCCGCCATCGCACGCAATGCCGGCCATACCGTCACGGGTTGCGACGCCAACGTCTACCCGCCGATGTCCGACCAGCTGCGCGCGCTCGGCATCGAACTGACCGAAGGCTGGGACGCGAAGCAGGTCGCGCTCGAGCCCGATATCTTCGTCGTCGGCAACGTCGTCACGCGCGGAAATCCGCTCATGGAGGCGATACTGGAGCGCGGCCTGCCCTACACTTCCGGCCCGCAGTGGCTTGCCGAGACCGTGCTGCGCGACAAGTGGGTGTTGGCCGTCGCCGGCACCCACGGCAAGACGACGACCTCGGCGATGCTGGCCTGGATACTCGACGACGCGCGCCTGCGTCCGGGCTTCCTGGTCGGCGGCATTCCGCAGAACTTCGGCATGTCGGCACGGCTCACCGACAGTCCGTTCTTCGTGATAGAGGCTGACGAATACGACACCGCGTTCTTCGACAAGCGCTCCAAGTTCGTCCACTACCGCCCGCGCACCGCGATCCTCAACAACCTCGAGTACGACCACGCCGACATCTTTCCCGACATCCAGGCGATCGAAACCCAGTTCCACCACCTCGTGCGCACGATTCCCGGCAACGGCCTCATCGTCGCCAACGGCCGCGAAGCCGCGCTCGACCGCGTGCTCGAGCGCGGCCTGTGGACTCCGGTCGAACGCTTCGGCAGCATCGGCGGCTGGACCGCGGGCGAAGTCGATTCGAACGGCAGCTTCGACGTCCACTTCAACAGCGTCCTGCAGGGCCGCGTCCGCTGGGAGCTGATCGGCGAGCACAACCGCATGAACGCGCTCGCGGCCATCGCCGCCGCACGTCACGCCGGTGTGCCGGTAGCCGCCGCCATCGACGCGCTCAGCCGCTTCGAGAACGTCAAGCGGCGCATGGAAATCCGCGGTGCCGTGCACGGCATCACGGTCTACGACGACTTCGCCCACCACCCCACTGCGATCACGACCACGGTCCAGGGCCTGCGCGCCAAGGTCGGCAACGCGCGCATCCTCGCCGTGCTCGAACCGCGCTCCAACACCATGAAGCTCGGCGTCATGAAGGACGCGCTTCCCGCCAGCCTCGCCGACGCCGACGAGGTCTACTGCTACGGCGCCAACCTCGGTTGGGACGCAGCAGAAGCGCTCGCTCCGCTCGGCGAGAAGGCGCGCGTCTTCGACAACCTCGACAAGCTCGTCGCGCAACTCGTCGCCGACGGCCGGCCCGGGGATCATGTGCTGATGATGAGCAACGGGGGGTTTGGCGGCATTCACGCGAAGCTCCTCGATGCGCTGCATCATCACTATCACGAGGATATCGTGCTGACACCGATGCATCGGTATGGGGGGTATGCGTAGGGGGAACGCTGTCGCTGCGGGGTGTGCGGTGGGCCCATCCGGAATGGGTTAGGGGCGAACCACCGCCAAGTAGTTGTTGTTTTCGCTGAACCGCTGGCCGTTGGCCGGGGTTGCCCGGCAGCAAGTCACTTTCTTTCGTCTCGCCAAAAGAAGAAAGTAACCCAAGAAAAAGCGACCCCGACAGCCACGAATTCCCGAGAATTGGCCTTGCCGGACGGGCGTCGAAGAACTTGCCCCGCTTTTGCTGGCTGATTTAATTTTTGTGAGCGGGACTCAAACACCTTCGCCGCTGATCCGCCCGGCAGGGCCAATTCTCGGCGTGGCCGTAAGGGGAAAAGTCAAAACCAGTGTGATCAATAGCGACCGTCGCAACCAGGTCGAGTGCTTTGCGGTAACGTTCACGGCAGGCTCGCCCTCCCCCATGTACACAAACCGCCCTCTCATCGCCGCCCTGGTTTTGACTTTTCTCCCCTCACGGCCCCGCCGAAGATCAAGTGCGTCGGGCGGATCAGCGGCAAAGGTGTCTGAGCCCCG
>CBJMYK010000095.1:0-6402 GCA_966433795.1 uncultured Thiobacillus sp.
AACAGTATTACTTGCTGCGTGATGGCTACCACACCTGCTGGTCTCAGACGGACTGTGATGCACTTGTCGAGGCAGCGGTTGATCTCTGGAATCAGTGGTAAAGAGAGGAAGGCATGGCAAAACCCATCGAGATTGGACCCCACTGCTTCCGGACCCAGAAAAGCGCACTGGACCACTACAAGGCTCTGCTACACCGGTACCAGGACGGAGATCGCATCTCTGACCCAGGTGACCACGCCGACCTCGTGGCGCTCATCGAACGATATGACCCGATTCTTGACGAGGTTGGTGAGCCAGCGAAGGGGTGCGGCCAGATCGATCACTTTGAGCGGCGCCTGAACACCGGGACCGGCTGGAGCAACTCCGGCTTCTGGGTGGTGCGCCAGGACGGGTCCGCCACGGACTTTTCGTACATCTGGGCCGTCAAAGACCTCCCAGGGGACCGGTCGAAGGACTTCTACGGTGCATGCCGGGAGGCTGTCGCACTCGATCTCGTGCTGGCGAAGAAGCAGGCCTTCGCAGAGTACGGGGACGCTCACGGGCGGGTTGCGTGTGAACTTACTGGCGTGATGGTCAGCATCGACGACGCCCATCTGGATCACGCTTGGCCGAACTTCTCGCACATCGTCAGTGGATTCCGGGCGGCCAGGGGCTGGTCCGGTGATATCCCGGACGGAATCGTTTCCGCCCCGGCTGACGGGCAGACGACGCCCACATTCGTCGACAAGGCAGTCGCGGATGCCTTCCAGGACTACCACCACAACCAGGCGATGCTGCGAATCCTCTCCAAGTCGGCCAACCTCCAGACTGCCAGCCAAGCTCGAAGACCTAAGATTGCACGCCCGGTGCGGCTGCTTTGATCAATTGCGGACGCGGGTTCAATTCCGCAAACGGGAATCGAACTGGCGTCCTGCATGATGCACTTGGCTGGTGACCCCGGCCGGGCAGAACTGGTAGGATTGTCGGTAGATGGGGCTGGATTCCGTGCCTTTCCGCAGGAGTTCGCAGCGGCCGTAAGGCGCTGAGTTACATAGGTTTGGCGCAGGGTTCCACCCCACCACCAATTCCCCCGTAGCACCGAGCGCCGTCTACGTGACGGCGTTTTTTTTGCGGATACGCCTTCCCTCACTTGGGCTGGCCGATATCCCGAGCGTCGCGTCCGCGGATGTTGCGGGCCAGGGATTTTTTGCTTATGCCTAAGGGGTCCCCTCGGCATGGAGCTTCCTATGAACCAAAACAGACTGTCGGGCGAAATTGCGATCGTCACCGGGTCGGACTCGGGAATCGGGCAAGCGACGGCGTTCGCTTTCGCCCGCGAAGGGGCGGACGTCGCCGTGACCTACCTGGAAGACCAAGCCGGGGCGGAACGGACCAAGCATGAAATCGAGGCGACCGGCCGTCGCGCCTATCTCGCCCAGCTCGATGTGCGGGACCCCGACCTCGTGGCAAACTTTTTCGCCGAAGTGAAAACTCGTCTGGGAATCCCGACGATACTCGTCAACAACGCCGGCATCGACGCGTCCGGGCAGCACGTCGCGGATATGAGCCTCGAGCACTGGGACAACATCCAGCGCACCAATCTCTACGGGCCGTTCTTCGCCTGCCAGCAGTTCATCCGCGGACTCGACGGCAGCGGCAGGCACGGCACGATCATCAACATCACGAGCGTGCACCAGGAAATACCGCGCGCCGGCGCTGCGGGCTACGACGTTTCGAAGGGCGGCCTGCGCAACCTCACGACGACGCTCGCGCTCGAACTCGCCGAGAAGAACATCAACGTCAACAACATCGCGCCGGGGATGGTGCTGACGCCGATGAATCAGGCCGCGCTCGACGACCCCGCGGTACTAGAACAGCAGGTGCAGTCGATCCCGATGAAACGCGCGGCGCAGCCCGAAGAGATCGCGCACGTCGCCGTGTTCCTCGCGTCCGAGGACGCACGCTACATCCACGGCACGACGATATTCGTCGACGGCGGGCTGACGCTGTTTCAGGGCCAGGGCGCCTAGGCGTCGCCGGAATCCGACGGCGACGGCCGCTGACGTTCCTGGCGAGCCTCTGCCGCGCGACCGCGCCTCGCCCGCTCGAAAAATCCGTTCCCCATGAGCCGAAAAAAGCCCGACATCCGCGATCTTGCCGTGATCGGAGATCGCCGCACGGCGGCGCTCGTCGCCACCGACGGCGCCATCGTCTGGTACTGCCCCGAGCGCTTCGACCGCGCATCGCTGTTCGCCGCGCTGCTCGACCCCGAGCGCGGCGGCGAATGGGCGCTCGACCTGCCCGCAGCGCGTCTGGCCACGCGCGCCTACGTCGAAGACAGCGCCGTGCTCGAAACCCGCTTCGACCTCGCGCACGGCAGCTTCACGGTCACGGACTGGATGACGCCGGGCGACGCCGGCCCGCGCGGCATCTGCCGCCTGTTCTCGGCGCCGTCGCAAACCGTCGCCATGGCGCTGCGGCCCGCGCCGGGCTACGCGACGCGCAACGCGAAGCTGCGCGCGGTCGACGGCGCGGTCTGCATCGACGAGCGCCATTGGCTTTATGGCTCGCATGCGCTCTCGACGCGCGAAGGCGCCGTCGGCATGGAACTGCCGGCGGGAGAAGCCGGCTGGGCGGTCCTGAGCGACGCGCCGCTCGCCGCGCCGAGCCGCGCGCAACTGGAGGGCTGGCGCGACGCCACGCTCGCCGAATGGCGCGAAATCGCCTCCCAGGTCGCTTACCACGGGCCTTTCGAACGCCAGGTCGCGCACTCGCTACGCGCGCTGCGCCTGCTCACCTATGCGCCCAACGGCGGCATCATCGCGGCGGCGACGGCCTCGCTTCCAGAAATACCGGGCGGCACGCGCAACTACGACTACCGCTATGTCTGGCTGCGCGACGCCGGCATGATCGTCAGCGCGCTCGTGCGGGCGGGCAGCAACGGCCCGGACGAGCGGCGCTTCCTCGATTTCATCTGCGGCTCGAAACAAGCCGACCCCGACAAGCCGCTGCTGCCGCCCTTTCTCTCGCTCGACCTCGAGGCGGCGCCGGGCGTGAGCGAGCTCGATCTCGGCGGCTACGCGCACAGCCGCCCGGTGCGCATCGGCAATGGCGCGAACCGCCAGTTGCAGCTCGATGGCTTCGGCAACGTGCTGCTCGCGGCGAAGCTGATCTACGGCCGCCACGACACCCGCGAGCACTGGGAGACGGTGCGCCAGATCGCCGATTTCCTCGCCGCCCACTGGCGCGAGGCGGACCACGGAATCTGGGAAGAAAACGCCGCGCGCCAGTACACCGTCGGAAAGGTCATCGTCTCCTGCGGCCTGCGCTACATCGCGGACTTTGCCGACGACGACGCGCAGGCAGAGAAGTGGCGCGCGGCGGCGCGCGAGGTCGAGGCCTACGTCGCGGGCAACTGCATCAATTCCGAAGGCGCCTACGCGGCGTTTGCCGGCTCCGAGGCGGTCGACATATCGGCCGTCCTGTTTCCGACCTGGGGCTATGGCGCGCCCGACTCGGCGGAGATGCTCGCGACCCTGCGCGTACTCGAGCGCGACTACGCCCGCGGCGATCTCTACTGGCGCCATCTCGAAGAACTCGGGCGCTTCGAGGAAGGCGCTTTCCTCGCCGGCACGCTGTGGGTCGCGCAATACTGGATTTTGCGTGGCGACCTGCCGCGCGCGCGGCGAATGCTCGAAACCGCCCTCGCCTACGCGACGGACCTGGGGTTTTTCGCGGAGGAGGCCGAACCGCGGTCCGGCGCGATGCTCGGAAACTTTCCGCAGACCTTCGTCCACGCCTCGTTCATCGGCGCGGTCATCGACTACAGGCAGGCGCTGGCCGAAGCCGCGAACGCCGGCCGGGGCAACGCCGGCGCGGCTGCCGAGTGAGCCCCGCGCCCCGATCTGCGGGGCCTCACATCGCCAAGCCGATCCGATACGCGCCCAGCACGACCAGGACGATCCCGGCGCCACGCTTGAGCCACAGGCTCAACCAGCCCTGGTGCGTTTTCAGGCGCGTCGCGAAAACGCCGAGCAGCGGCAGCACCAGCAGCAGCGGCGTGACCGCAGCGCCCAGGCCGAACGCGAGGCCGTAGGCCGCGCCGAGCGGCGCCGAGCCCGACTGGGCGGCGACGGCGAGCAGCGATGCGAGCGGCGTGCAGGGCGTGAGGCTCAGCGAAAAGCCGAGCGCAAAGGGTGGCGCCCCGCCCGCCTTCGAACCCCTCGCGGCACTGCAGGGGCGGTGCCGCGCTTCGCCAACGAGCAGCCAGAGCCCGGCTAAAATCGACGCCGCGCCGATCGCGACGTGGCCCACGCCGCTGCGCAGCGCCGTGTCGAGCCACACGCCTGCGAGCCCGGCGGTGAGACCGAGCAATGCATAGGCGCTCACGCGGCCGGCGAGGAAGAGGCCGGTGTCGCTCATCACCACGCTGCGCTCGCGCGCCATCACCCACGCGCCCATGTAGGGCAGACACGAAACCGTGCACGCGGTCAGGCCGAGCGAGAGCCCGAGCAGCCAGGCAGAAAAGATGCCCGCCGACTCAAGCATCGCCGCGCCTGGGCGGGAACCAGCGCACGACCTTGCGCTCGCCCTGCGGCGTCTCGCGCTTCACCCGTGCCTTGTAGTAGGCGCGGCTCGACCCGAACAGGCGGAAGCTGCCGAACTTGAGCTGGATGACGCCGTCGTCGGGGCAATATTCAGCGCAGCGCCCGCACAGCGTGCAGTCCTCGGCGAAGGCCTTTTTTCCCGATTCACGCGCGATCTCGGGGATGTCCATCGGGCAGGCCGTGGTGCAGATCCCGCACTTCTCGCACTTGTCGTGCGGGCGCTTCACGAGCCGCATCGGCGACAGGCGCTGGAAGGCCGCGTTGAGCGCGAGCAAGGGGCAGATGCGGCAGAACGGCTGGCGCGCCGAGAGGCTCGCGATCAGGACGAAGCCGAACAGCGTGTTGGCGAGCGCGCCGAAGGCGAAGTCGAGCACGCCGCCGGTGCGGATCGCCGCCTGCTCGCCGTCGCCCGTGAGCAGCGTCGTCGCGAGGCGCGACGGGCAGACCTGGCAGAAGGCGTCGCCGGTCGCGTGCGGCGCAACGCCGAGCCCGGCCGCGAGCGGCAGCCCGAGCACGAGGACCAGGAGCAGCACCCACTTCAGCGGCCGCAGCTGCCTGACCGCGTCGGCCGACAGGTGGCGGAACGGCCGACGCAACAGTCGGCCGAGGCGGTGCAGCCGCTCCTGCACCGTGCCGAGCGGGCACACCCAGCCGCAGAACGCCTTGCCGAGGAAGAAATAAAAGGCGTAGAACGCGAGCAGCGTAAACGCCAGCGGCAGCAGCATCGTCAGCGCGAACTGGCCGGTCTGCTGGATCAGCTCGCCGACCCGGTGGTGCATCTGGTGCTGCAGCGGAATCAGCACGCAGTACGCGCCGTCGGACTGGTCGTAGGCACACGACAGTGCCGGCAGCGAACTCGAGATCTTGTCGGCGGCGTAGTGGCCGACCAGCGCACTGCCCCAGACCGTGACGAAGAGCATGACGAGCTGCACCGCGAGTCGCAGCCGCCCCAGCGTGAAGATCGCGGATTTCGCTGCGTCAGCCATGCTTGCGCCCCTTGCGGCCGACGACCAGCGGCAGGGCGATAAGGCCGCCGAGCGCCATGAAGCCGCCGCCCCACGCGAGGCTGCGCCCGCTGTACGCGTCCTCGGCGTAGCTGTAGTTGAAGGCGGTCAGATAGCGCCGTCCACCGGCCTCGTGCGCAACCGCGAGCACGAACCGGTTGCTCGGCCCCCTGCCGTGGCCCCCGGCTTTTTCTGGTTGCACGTCGTCCGGAAAGCGCACGCGGACCCGGCCGGCCGCGTCGCTGACAAAGCGCGCCCGGGTGCCGCCGCTGCTCGTGAAGCTGACCGGAACGCCGGCCAGCGGCGCGCCCTGGAAGCGCAGCTCGAAGTCGTAGGTCTGGTTTTCGCGGTAGCGGTTGTGTTCGCGCGGCAGCGGCGCCGGCACGATTTCGAGTTCGCTCTTGGGCCGCGCGAGCATGCGGGCCGGCGACGGGCCGGGATTGGAAAAGTAGTGCGCGGTGCTGGCGACGGTCACGTCTTCTGCGGTTTCCTGCCGGGCCAGGAGCCAGTGATAGTTGCCGACGCCGAACGATTGCAGAACGAAGCGCCCGTCGCTCGGCAGGATGTCCCAGGTCAGCTGCGTCGTCTTGAAGCGCAGCCCCTCGGGCAGGCGCGCCTGCTCCCCCGGCGCGAACGCGGTGATCGCGGGCGCCTCGAGGTTCACCAGACGGAACGCGGCCTGTCCCCGGTCGCGCCCCACGGCCGCTTCAATCAGCGGCAGCTCGGTCCAGGCCCCGGGCGCGGCAGGCGCGGGGCGACCGTGACCGGCGTGCGGGTCGGCCGCGTGGACGAGCCACCCGGCGGCGCACAGC
>CBJMYK010000096.1:0-6342 GCA_966433795.1 uncultured Thiobacillus sp.
GATTGACCCAGGCGAGTATGAGGACGGTCGCATTGCCGATGAAGTGATACCACGCGATGTTGTGATCGCGGATCCTGCGGCGCGAATAGAAGTCGATCAGTCCGAAAATCGCCGCGAGGACGCCCATCACGAGGCCGGCACGCAGCAACCAGATGGAAGCCAGCGCCCAGAACGGATCCTCGGTGTTGAGATAGGTCAGGTCCGTGGCCAAGGCCCCGACCAGAAAGGCGATCGGGAACGGAACGAGCATCGGATGGATCGGGTGTCCCGCGACCTGGGCCGCGCTCGGGATATCGGCATGATAAAGCGCCATCTCGCACCTCCTCTACGTCAAGTTGAGCATACCGGCACAGCCGGTGCGGTGAAGAATAGGTTGCGGGGGTCAACATGCAACCGGCGTTTTTGGCGTCGCTCAAGCGCTGAGCGCGTGTGCGCCGGAACCGCACCAGCCGAACGTCTCCCCCTAGCGGGTGGGTCCGCCTTACGGGCGGAGGTTCGCCTCGCGCTTCCGCTCGTGGGAAACCAGCTTGGCGATCTCGGTCAGTTCTTCGGCAAGCAGACTCAGGAGGTCGTCGAGCGTCAGAATGCCGACCAATGCGCCCGCGGCGTCGACCACCGGCATGCGCCGCACGCCTTTGTCGCGCATATAACGCAGCGCCTCGTACAAACCCTCGTTCTCGCGCAGCGTCGCAAGATCCGCCGCCATGATGTCCCCGGCGGTGAGCGCATCCGGGTTTACGCCTGCCGCGACGACTTCCACTGCGATGTCGCGGTCGGTGACGATGCCGACAGGGTGGCGCCCGCCCTCTCTGTCCTCGACCACGACGAGATCGCCGACGTGATGGAGGCGCATCAACTGCGCCGCTTCGGTCACGGAAATCGATTTTTCCGCGATGACGACTTCGCGGTTGCAGAGTTCGCCGATCGGCATCGCACGCTCCTGTTCGCCCCTTCTTCAATCATTGAAGAGCGCAGGCCCGAAAAAGCAAGGTCCGGACTGCGGGCTGGGTCCGGTCGTCGGTCTCGATGCGGCCGAGCCCTTGGAATTGCCAAGCCCCCGCCCGATCGGCGGCCGCTTCTGTACGCGCATCGGTACGCACGGGGATTCGGGATTCGCCGCCGCGGGGTCGCGTACGACGATTCGCAGGTTAGCGGCACCGGGGGCGAGATTCGAGCGGCGCCACCCCGGTGTCGCGGGCCACGTAATCCCGCGTGGCTTTTTGGCCACGTTTTTTCGAGCTTGATGGAGTACCTCGAAAGTACCAGTCGCCTCCCCGTCTTCGCTCGGTAGGCTTTTTAAAACAGCCGCTTACAGGATCGAGTCGGGCGGGCATCGTCCACCCGTTCGTTCGAACACGCCGACTCCCCCTCAGCTTTTTTACGAATCAAACGACTTTCATATCTTTTTTTGGTACAGTGCTCCTGCGACCAAATGTCGCAGGAGCGGGCAGCATGAATCCCGCTGTTCGAGCGAGTCGGGGTACACATCCCTCCCCCGACTTCGCGGGTAAGTAGTTGATTTTTGACACATGGAGCCAGGTAAGAATGACACAGGACGACAACACGAAATCCCTCGACGCCCAGCCTGACCTGGGGCGCCGCAAATTCCTGAACACCGCTGCGCTCGTCGGTCTTTCCGGCGCGGGCCTTTCGGTCGGTCTGTCGGCCTGCAACAAGGACACCGTACCCGCAGCGACCTCGACCGGGGAAAAGGCGGGTGCGGGCGCAGCCCCGGCCCACGGCAAGTATGAGGTTCCGCCCGGCCAGCTCGACGAGTACTACTCGTTCTCGAGTGGAGGCCATTCGGGCGAGGTGCGGATCTATGGCCTTCCTTCGGGCCGCGAGCTCAAGCGCATCCCGGTCTTCAACATGGACTGCCTGGTCGGATGGGGTGTCACCAACGAATCCAAGGCGATTCTCGGCACCAAACCCAACGGCACGCCGAAATACACGACCGGCGATACCCACCACGTGCACCAGACTTATACGGACGGCACGTACGACGGCAAGTACATGTTCGTGAACGACAAGATCCACGGCCGTCTGGCACGCGTTCGCATGGACACGATGGAGTGCGACAAGATCACCGAATTGCCCAATATCCAGGGCTTTCACGGCACCTTCCCCGACAAGCGCGACCCGGTCGATCCCAAGATCAACCACACGACGCGCGTATTCTGCGGCGCCGAATTCGCGATTCCGCTGCCAAATGACGGCCGCGACCTCGAAGACGGCAGCAAGTACAAATCGCTGTTCAGCTGCGTCGACGCCGAGAGCATGGAAGTCCGCTGGCAGGTATTGATCGACGGCAACTGCGACCTGGTGGCGAGCTCCTACGACGGCAAGCTCGCCGCGACCAACCAGTACAACACCGAAAACGGCCTGCGCTACGAAGACATGATGGCGGCGGAAATGGACGCCTGCCTGTTCTTCAACGTCGCGCGCATCGAAGAAGCCGTCAAGGCTGGCAAGGTCACTTATATCGGCGGCTCCAAGGTTCCGGTCGTCGACGGCACCCGCGCATCCAACGCGGATCCGAAAACCGCGCTGACCTGCTACGTTCCGGTCTCGAAGAACCCGCACGGCGTGAACATCAGCCCCGACGGCAAGTACTACGCCTGCTCGGGCAAGCTTTCGCCCACCGCGACCGTGATCGAACATGCCCTCGTGCTGAAATGGTTCGACGGCGCGCTGGCCAAGCCGCGCGACGCGGTCGTAGCCGAAGCCGAAATCGGCCTCGGGCCGCTCCACACCGGCTTCGACAACAAGGGCAACGCCTACACGACGCTCTTCCTCGACAGCCAGATCGTGAAGTGGAACGTCGAAGCGGCGATCAAGTCGTTCAAGGGCGACAAGAACGCCAAGGTCGTTCTCGACCGTATCGACGTGCACTACCAGCCGGGCCACGGTTTTACCTCGATGGGCGAGACCAAGGAGTCGGATGGCAAGTACTTCATCTCCGACAACAAGTTCTCCAAGGACCGCTTCCTGCCGGTCGGACCGCTGCACGCAGAAACCGCACAGATGATCGACATCAGCGGCGACAAGATGAAGCTCGTCGCCGACCACTCGGTGTACTCGGAGCCCCATGACTCGATCATCGTCCGCCGCGACATTATCAAGACGCGTCAGGTCTACAACCTCGACGAGTTCCCGCACGCGGTGAAGGACGTCAAGGAATCGGGCGTGTTCCGCAACGGCAAGAAGGTGACGGTCAAGCTGATCAGCCAGGCGCCCGCGTTCAGTCTGCGTGAATTCAAGGTCAAGAAGGGGGACGAGGTCACGCTCATCCTGACCAACCACGACAAGGTGGAAGACCTCACGCACGCGCTGGCGATCCCGAAGTACGACATCAACTTCATCGTCAACCCGCAACAGACCCAATCGGTCACGTTCGTCGCGGACAAACCCGGTGTGTACTGGTGCTACTGCACCAACTTCTGCCACGCGCTGCACCTGGAAATGCGTACGCGCATGATCGTTGAGGCGTAAACTGCACCACCCCCTCCCGCCTGCCGGCGAGAGGGGCGAGCTCTACCTTGCAATAATCGTTCCGTCTGCCGCGGCAGACGGAACCCGCAAGGCCACAAACAGGCAACGGCTACGCCATGCCGACCTGCGGGATTTGTAATGAGATACTTTTCCGGTTTTGCCTCCCGTCTCCTCGCGTCGGTCCTCCTTTGCTGCGCCAGTGGCCTGGCGACGGCGGCTCAGTCCGGCGCCACCTACGAGGCGCCCCTCCCCGTCCAACTTTCGACCGACCCCGACCTTTGCGCCTACGTCCCCTGCAAGGACGTGATGCCCGGCGCCGAGAGCTTCTCCAAGCGCATGGGAAAGCCTGCCTACGTCGAGGCGTACGCGAGCGATGCGGACGCGAAAACCGGCGCCGAGGATGAGGCCGAGGAGGACGGCGGCGGCGATGCGGACAACCATGGCCGCAAGCTCGTCGGCTACGTGTTTCTGTCGACCGACATCGTCGACATTCCGGCCTACTCCGGCAAGCCCGTCGTCACCCTGATCGGCATGGACACCCAGGGCACGATCACCGGCGTGCGCGTTCTGAAACACTCCGAACCGATCCTCCTGCTGGGCATTCCCGAGGAGGAACTCACCAAGTTCGTCAAGCAGTACGTCGGCAAATTCGTCGGCGCCAAGATCGAAGTCGGCGCCGGCCGCCCCGATCAAGGCGTCCTCGGCCTCGACGCGATCACCGGCGCGACGGTTACCGTCATCGCCCAAAACCAGGTGGTCCTGCGTAGCGGCGTGCAGATCGCCAAACAGGTTGGGATCATCAAGCCGACCATTCGGCCCCAGGCCAGGTTCAAACCGGCGGAGGGCAAGCGGGACTGGAACACGCTGGTCGACGAAGGCAGCGTCCAGCGCCTCAGGGTCGAGACCGTCGACGTCGGCATGCCACGCTCGGCCGAGCCGTATATCGACATGTATTTCGGCTACCTCAACGCGCCGGGCGTCGGCCGCAGTGTGCTCGGCGACGCGGTGTACCAAGGACTGATGTCGCGCCTGAAGCCAGGCGAGCACGCCATTTTCATCATCGCCAACGGCATCGAATCGTTCAAGGGATCGGGTTTCGTGCGCGGCGGAATTTACGACCGCGTGCAAGTCGCGCAGGACATGGACACGTTTACGTTCCGTGACCTCGATTACCTCAACCTCTACGGCGTAGCCGCCGAGGGCGCGCCAGCCTTCCGCGAATCGGCCATCTTCATCGTCCGTTCGCCGACCTTCAGCGCGGCCTACCCCTGGCATTTGATCTTCCTCGGCAACAAGATGGATCCGCAAACCGGTGCGCGGACTTTCGCCAACTTCAACCAGAAATACTGGCTTCCGGCCCGCCACCTCGAAGGTGGACGTCCGGAGATCGTCGAGCCCGAGGCGACCTGGGTGACGGTGTGGAAAACGCGCAAGACCGAGGTCATCCTGTTCGTGCTGTGGCTCGCCGCGGCCGGCACGGTCTATGCCTTGCGCGACAAGCTGGTGCGGCGCGCCAACCACAAGGACCGGCGCTGGAAGGACATTCCGAAACTTCTCCTGTGGCTCTCGTCGATCGGCTTCGTCGGCTTCTACCTGCTGGCCGTGCCGTCGATCACGCAGGTGCTGACCTGGTTCCACGCCATCCTGTTCGAATGGCGTTGGGAGCTGTTCCTGTCGGACCCCTTCATCTTCCTGTTCTGGATATTCATCATCGTCACCGTGTTCTTCTGGGGGCGCGGGATGTTCTGCGGCTGGATGTGTCCCTACGGTTCGCTGTCCGAAATCGTCTACAAGCTGTCCGGGAAGCTGGGCCTCAAGCGCTTCCAGCGCCATCTGCTGCCGCAGCACTGGCACGACCGCCTCAAATGGATCAAGTACGGCGTCTTCGCCGTCCTGCTCGCGGTCTCGTTCTATTCGATGGGAATGGCCGAGAAGATGGCGGAGGTCGAGCCGTTCAAGACGACCTTCCTGGTCGGCGTCTGGAACCGCTCGTGGCCCTTCGTGACCTTCTGGCTCGTGCTGCTGCTCGCGTCGATGTTCTTCGAACGCCCGTTCTGCAAATACCTGTGTCCACTTGGCGCAGCACTCGCGGTTCCTTCGACCTTCCGCTGGTGGGGGCTCAAGCGCAAGAAGGAATGCGGCCCCTGCGCGGCCTGCGCGGTCGGGTGTGGCTCTCAGGCGATCGACCCCTCGGGGCGCATCGATCAGCGCGAATGCCTGTTGTGCCTGGACTGCCAGGTGCTGTATTACGACGACCACGCCTGTCCGCCGCTCGCGCAGGAGCGCAAGCGCCGCACCAAGGCCGGCGAACCGCTGACGCCGATCGGCGCGAACGGCTACTTCATCCCGATCGTGCCGGCCGCCGCCGCGCCGGCTCCGGCCGTGCGGCAAAGCATATCCGCCCGGATCGGACAGGAAGCGTTCGATCACCTGTTCCCGTGGAGCCGCAAGGTGTTCCAGCAGCCGATGCTGCTGCAGGCGACGACCTTCGCGCTCGCGATCCTCGTGACCTGG
The DNA here is from genome assembly GCA_966433795.1 of uncultured Thiobacillus sp. Taxonomy (GTDB): domain Bacteria; phylum Pseudomonadota; class Gammaproteobacteria; order Burkholderiales; family Thiobacillaceae; genus Thiobacillus. The sequence goes on from CBJMYK010000096.1 coordinate 6,007, forward strand.
GTGTGGGTGCTCGGCGCTGCAGGCAGAATCGGCCCCGGCATCGTGCTCGGCTGGTGGTCCGCCTGGAGCGCGTACGAACTCGTGATACGCATGCGCTGCAAGCCCTACGTCAAGGACGGTCCGTGGTGGGGCCGCAATCTGCGCCCGGCGTCGTGGGCGGACATGGCCGCCTACGTGACCTTCAAGAACCTGCTGATCGCCGCGACGCTGTTCCTGATCATGAAGGCGACCGGCGTGCTCGATTACCTGGGCGGCGTACCCGGGCTCGAATGGCTCTACTGACGCGCGTCGCCGCCCTGCTCTGGCTGTTGAGCGCCAGCGCGACGGCGGCCGGAC
>CBJMYK010000097.1:0-6338 GCA_966433795.1 uncultured Thiobacillus sp.
TCGTGCAGCAGCATCAGGGCACGATCGACAAGTACATCGGCGACGCCATCATGGCGTTCTGGAACGCGCCGGTCGATCTCGCCGATCACGCGACGCGCGCCGTGCAGACAGCACTCGAGATGCAGGCTGCGCTGCCGCAGCTCAATGAAGAGTTCGCCGCGCGAGGCTGGCCTGAGGTGAAGATCGGCGTCGGGGTCAACACCGGACGCATGAGCGTCGGCAACATGGGGTCGGAATTCCGAATGTCCTATACCGTGATGGGCGACGCGGTGAATCTCGGTTCGCGCCTCGAAGGCATCACCAAGCAATACGGCGTCGGCATCCTCGTCACCCGGCCCACGGTCGAGGCCGACTCCGCCCATGCCTTCATGAAGGTCGATGAAGTGCGCGTGAAGGGCAAGGAGACGCCGGTCGCGATCTACGAACCGCTCGGCGCCAAGGACCGCCTTGCCGACCCGGTTCGTCAGGACGCTGCCGAATTCGAGGCAGCCTTCGCGGCGTATCAGAAGCAGGACTGGGACGCGGCGGAGACGAGGCTGCGCGGGCTCAAGGCCAGGTCGCCGCGTACGTTGTACGATATCTACCTCGAGCGCATCGCGCAGTTCCGCGCCGAGCCCCCGCCTCAAGGCTGGGACGGCGTCTACGTCTACACGACCAAATAGAAATGAAACTCACGGTACTGGGCTGCAGCGGCGGGATCGGCAGTGGCCGCCACACGACCAGCCTGCTCGTCGACGACGACGTCTTGATCGACGCCGGCACGGGAATCACGACGCTCGATTTCGAACAGCTACGGACGATCGACCACGTATTCCTGACCCATGCGCATCTGGATCACGTGCTCGGCCTGCCGCTATTGCTCGACAGCGTCGGCGACTTGCGCGCGGCGCCGACCATCGTTCATGCGCTGCCCGAGGTGCTGCAGGTTTTGTCCGACCACTTGTTCAACTGGCAGCTATGGCCGGACTTCCGGAAAATTCCGAGCGAAGACGCACCCTGGCTGCGTTTCGAGCCGCTCGGCTTCGGCGAGGCCTGCACCGTGAACGGGCGGACTTTCCGCCCGCTGCCCGTGAATCACGTCGTTCCGGCGTGCGGCCTGCACCTGTTCACCGAAGCAGGGGGAATCGTTTTCAGCGGCGACACGACGCACAGCGAGGATTTCGTCGCCGCGCTCAATGCGATTCCCGCGCTGCGCCATCTCATCATAGAGACCTCGTTCGAAAACGAACTCGTCGAGATTGCCAAGGCGTCGAAACATCACTGGCCCGATTCGCTGGCAGCGGAGTTGAAGACCCTGGGCATCCGTCCCGCGGTCTGGATCACCCATCTCAAACCCGGCAACGAGTCGGCGATCATGGACGAATTGCGCAAGGCGGCGCCGCAATGGCGGATCGAGGCGCTGAGGCAGGGTCAGGTGATCGAGATCTGATCCCGGTGCCGGCGCCGGGCTCAGGGCGCGAAAAGTGCGAGTTCGGCCTCGAATGCCGCTGCGCTGAATCCTTCGTAATCCTCGCGGCTGAAGAGCGTGACGGCGCCGGCCATTTCGCTCCAGCCGTAGCCGCGGCTGCGCGCATTCAATTTCGCGGCGTCCTGGGCGGCGCGGGCCACGAGATGGACACATCCCGCGCTGTAAATGAGATTGTAGGGGACGTCGCTGCGGTGCAGGCGCTCGAGTTCGAGCCAGGCCTCGGCGCGATCGGCGAAGCGCTGACAGCCAAGCGGATAGGGCTTGCTTCCGCCGTTGTGCACGAAGCCCGGTTCCTGCACGGGCAACGGACGCGCTTGTACGAAGCTCTGGAAATGCAAATGGTTGACCGAAGCGCCGGCCCCCTGGCTGTTGTAGCCGAGGCAGAGCCCGGGTGCGCCGGCGTTTGCGCAGACCTCCCAGGCCCAGTCGTGCAACGCCCGGGTGAGGAACTGCGGTGCCTCACGCAGCGGTTCGGGCACCAGCAGGGCGTGCAGGCGGGCGAACGGAAACTTGTTGTAAAGCACGCGTGCAGGCTTGCCGGCGAGTTCGCCTTCCCACAGCACTTCCTGCATCAGAAAGGGTTTGTTGAAGTGGAACCCCGCAGCGTCGAACGGGCGCAGCAAGCCGCTGAAGCTCGCGCCGCTGATGCGCGGCGGGCGCAGCGCGCGGATGGGATTGAAGGCGACCTGCCAGGGACCGGCGCGCCGACTCTCCACCGTCCCGACGTGCTCGAAGCCGATCGTATTGAGCTTGAGGAAGACCGATACGTCGTCCTCCGGCTCGGCGATTCTTTGTCCGGCTCGCAAGGCGGTCGTGAGCGCCGCCGCGCGTTCGCGGTGACGGACCGCGAGCGTCGGTGAAAGCCGCTCCCACAAGCCCGGGTCGTAAGCCGCGTTGGCAAGCACGAGGATATAGACGCCGAGACTGCGATGGCTTTCCAGCATCGCGAGCAGGCCGTCGGCGAAGTCTCGTTCGAGCGCGTTAAGCGAGCGGAATGGCGTGGGCGTGGTCATCGGGAGTCGCCGCCTCGGGCGCGCCGAAGAGTAGAACAGCGCGTGCCTGCACGTCGCGGGAGCATGGCGCAGCGGGTGCGCCGCGGACGGGTCGGACGATTGGCCCGTGGCCGAGGTCGGATGGTCGCGGGAAGTATCAGAGGTCTCCGGTGGCGCCCGCGCGCATGACGCTGTCGAGTTTTTCGCGGATCGCGCGGGCGCCCTCGCGCAGCTCCGGCGTGATGCCCGCCTGTTTGCCGGCCTGGTCGAGCCAGATCAGGTCCCAGTCCAGGGTCATGACCCAGATGTTCTTGTCGGCGTCCTCCATGACCGCGATGCGGCACGGCAAGAAGACCGCCATTTCCGGAATCACGCGCAGCAGATCACGCCCCACGGCGATGTCGCAAAAGCTGAAGACTTCGATCCGCGGCGCGGTTTCGTCGTTCAGCATCGAGCGAAACTCCTTCCAGATCAAGTTGCTGCCGACGAATTTGAGATTGACCTGGTTGGCGCGCAGCATCATCGATTCCACCACCTCGTCGAACGAAACGCCGGGTTTGGCTTTGTATTTGGAGGCGAAATAATTCATCGCCTCGCGCGCGTCCATCTGCATCATGTGCGCGACGACCGGCATCGTCAGTTCCCGCCAGCGTTGTTTGTCCTCGGGCGTCAGAATCCTGTTCATCTGGTAATCGCGATACGGCGGGGGCGCGGCCTGCTGGGTCATCAGCGGACCGTAGGGCGTGGGCGTGACGTTTATCCAGGGGGTACTCTGGGGATGATGCGCGTCATCGCTCGACGGCGCGGCCGACTGGTGGGCGGCGATCGCAGCGCTGCCAAAAAACGACGCGAGGGCGAACAGGGCGATGCGCATCATGATCTGTCTCCCGGACGATAACAATTTCATCCTACGCATCACGGTGCAGGCGTCAATGCGTAGGCTGCGACAAGTCCTTCGAGCCGCGTCAGCTCGATTGCCGCGCCGGCAAAGTCCGCGTTTTGCACGCACAACTCGATGCGCGCCGCGCCTTCCTGCACCGCGAGGGCCGTCACGCTCGCAGCCGCGCCTTTCAGTGCATGGGCTTCTTTGCGGCAGACTGCCTGGTCTTGCGCCGCGATCGCCTGCTTCAGGGCCCCGAGACTCGCTTCGGTCGTGGCGAGAAACAGACGTTCCAGGTCCTCGACCAAGCCGGGGTTGTCCGGGTAGCGTGCGTTCAAGGCGGCGCGATCGAGCAGGCCGTCCGGCGTGCCCGCGGGTGCGCTCCCGGGCGCCGGCAGCCATTGCATGAGCAGCGCGCTCAAGGCCGCCTCGGTGTAGGGCTTGCTCAGGTAATCGTTGGCACCGGCCGCGAGGCATGCCTCGCGAAAACCGGCACTCGCGTTGGCGGTCAGCGCAATGACGGGTGTTCGGCCCGCCGACCCGTGCAACTGGCGAATCCGGCGCGTCGCTTCCAGCCCGTCCATTTCGGGCATCTGCCAGTCCATGAGAACGAGATCGAAGTGTGCGCTGCCAAGAAGCTCGAGCGCTTCGCGCCCGCTTGCGGCGAGCGTGTGCTGCAGGCCCAGCTCGCGCAACTGGTGGGCGAGCACTTTCTGATTCACGGGATGGTCTTCCACGACCAGAATATGCCCATGCAATTGCAGGGCGCTGGGCGTCGGCAGCTCGACCAGCGGAAGGTCGGTCGCGGCGAGCTGGAGAGACAGCGTGAAGCAGCTGCCCTGCCCCGGCGTGCTCTCGACCGAGAGCTGACCGCCCATCAAGGTCGCGAGCTGGCTGCTGATGGCGAGGCCGAGCCCGGTGCCGCCGTAGCGCCGGGTGGTCGATGAATCAGCCTGCGAAAACGCCTGAAACAGGCCCGCCTGGGTTTCCGGGCTCATGCCGATTCCGCTGTCGGTCACGCTGAAGCGGCAGGCAAACGCATCGCCTACGGCCTCGAAGTGGGCGGAGAGTTCGACGCGGTCGCGGTGGGTGAATTTGATCGCATTGTCGACCAGGTTGAGCAGGATCTGGCGGATGCGCGTGGGGTCGCCGAGCAGGGCCGGCGGCGGCGAGTCGGGCAGCGTCAGCGTCAATTGCAGGTTCTTCTCGAGCGCGCGGGCCCGGAAGAGGGCGATCACCCCCTGCATCAGCACGGCCGGCGAAAATGCGACCTGCTCGATGACCAGTTTGCCGGCCTCGATCTTCGAAAAGTCGAGGATGTCGTTGATGATGGTGAGCAGGCTTTCGGTTGAGCTTCGGAGCGTCGCGACGTATTCACGCTGACGCCCGTCGAGCGGGGTCTTGAGCAGCAACCCGCTCATCCCGAGAATGCCGTGCATCGGCGTGCGGATTTCGTGGCTAACGTTGGCGACGAATTCCGATTTCGCGCGCGCCATTTGCAGCGCGGCTTCGCGCGCGGCCTCCTTGGCCGCCTCGGCCGCGCGGCGCTGCGAGACGTCGCGCATGATCGCCTGGATCACCGGCCGTCCTTCGAGTTGCATCGCATGCAGTGCGATGTCGGCAAAAAAAGTCGTTCCGTCGACGCGGCGCCCATGCCACTCCATGACCGCATGGCCCTGGCTGCGGGCCGCTGCGATCGCCTGCCTGGCATGCTCGTAGGCGCTTACGCCATTGGCCTGGATCGGCACGCCGAGCTCGGGGATAGGCGTGTTCACGAAGTCGGCGACCGACTCGATGCCGAACATCGTCAAGGTCGCCGGATTGCAGTCGGTGAAGCCGTGGTCGTCGAGGATGACGACGGCGTCGGAATTGGTTTCGAACAGCGTCTGGTATTTCTGCCGCTCGGTTTCGAGCTGGCGTGTCTGGGTCAGCATGCGCCGGCTCACCAGCACCGCGACGAGCGTCGCCAGCAGGGTCGCGAAGATGCCGAGCACGAGCATCAGCGTGCGGGTCGCCTGATAGGCGTCGAAGGTCTTGCCGAGCGCGACTTCGTTGGCCTTGCGCTGCAGATTGGTCATGTTGTCGAGCGCCTCGACCAGGCGATTCTGCAGCGGAATCGCCTCCTGTTGCAGCTGGGTCAGCGCACCGTAGTTGTTCTCGTCGAGCGCGGCCTCGACCACGCCGAACATCACCGGCTGGTTGGCGAAAGTGATCGCGTCGAGTTCGGCCATCAGCCGCTTCTCCTCGGGCGTCCCGAGCATCGCGGCGAGCTGGCCGCGGTCCTTGGCATAGCGCTCGCCGTAGCGCTGAAAACGCAGGAACAATGCGTCCTTTTCCCAGGGGTCGATCGAGACGACGATGTTATGCATCACGACCGCGCGGTCGCGCAGCGCATCGCGCATCTGCGAAGCGAGCCGTGTCTTGACGTTGTTCACCGATACCACGCGCTCGAGTTCGGCGTTGAGTTGCGCCATCTGCGTGACGCCGAGGCCGATCACGGCGAGCATCAACAGCAGGGCGGCGGTGAATCCAAGCCCGACGTTGAAGATCAGCCCGCGCAGGGGGGACGGCAACATGGCAGTCAGGGGGTCTATTCGCGGCGGAATGCCACGACGTGGTCGACGGCGAGCTTGATGCCGATTTTCTCGCCGATAGCGTGGTTGTGATGCGAGGGCACGAGCGACAAGGCGCGTTGCCCGCTCGGGAGCTTCAACGTATACAGGAACTCGGCGCCGCGGAATGCCTTGTTCTCGACCTCCGCGAGCAGCAGGCTGTCGTCGTCATGCACGATGTCGTCGGGCCGCAGCAGCACGTCGACCTTGCAGCTGCGCACGCACTCGGCGCAGCCACTGGCGTCGCACTCGACCGGGATGTGGCCGTTGAGCACGCCGAGTTCGATCTCGACCAGGTGGTCGTTGATGACCTCGCCGGTCACGAGCGCGCCCTGGCCGACGAAGTCGGCGACGAAGCGGTTGGCCGGCTCGTGATACAGGTTGTA
>CBJMYK010000098.1:0-6244 GCA_966433795.1 uncultured Thiobacillus sp.
TGCGCCGCGCGCCGGGCGGTCGCCGGTCATGCGCGGCACGTCGGACGGCCCGCGCGCGGCATTCTCGAAGCGATTGCTCCGCGGCGCGTCACCGCGTCGTGGGTCGGCGCGGTAACCGCGATCGCGGTTGTCACGGCTGTCGCCGCGCGGCGGCCGGTCACCGTAACTGCGAGGCTCGCTCCGCTCGCCGAAGCCGCGTTTCTCACCATAGCCACCACGCGAGGCGCCGTTGCCGCGCGGGCGACCAGTGGCCGGACGCCCCGAAGACGGCTTCTGCGTCGGCTCGAGGCCGGGCAGCGTGTGCACCTCGATGCGGTTACCGGTGTAGCGTTCGATGTTCTTCACGAGCCCGCCTTCGCGCATGCCGGCGAAGCTCACTGCGATGCCTGTGCGGCCCGCGCGGCCGGTGCGGCCGATGCGGTGGACGTAGTCCTCCGCCTGGCGCGGCAGATCGAAATTGATGACGTGGCTGATGGTCGCAACGTCGATCCCGCGCGCGGCGACGTCGGTCGCGACGAGCACGCGGGTGCGCCCTTCGCGCAGGCGCTGCAGCGCGCGATTGCGCTGGCCCTGCTGCATGTCGCCGTGCAGCGCGTCGGACGCGAAGCCGCTCTCCGCCAAGAGGTCGGAGATCTCCTCGGTGCTGCGCTTGGTCGAGGCAAAAACGATCGCCTGCACCATCTCGACGTCACGCAACAGCGCGTCGAGCAGACGATTCTTGTGATCCATGTTGTCGGCGAACAAGAGGCGCTGCTCGATCTTCGATTCCTTGTGCGGCACCGCTTCGATTTCGATGCGCTGCGCGTCGCGGGTCAGTTCCCGCGCGAGATTGCCGACGACGCCGTCGAGCGTCGCCGAGAACAACAGGGTCTGGCGCTCCGCCGGGCAGCGCGCGGCGATCGCCTTGATGTCGTCGACAAAGCCCATGTCCAGCATGCGGTCCGCTTCGTCGAGCACCAGCACTTCAAGGCGCGAGAAATCGATCTTGCCGCGCTCGAGGTGGTCGATCAGACGGCCCGGTGTCGCCACAACGACGTCGACCGGCTGCGACAGGCGCTTCAGCTGCAGGCCGTAAGGCGAGCCCCCCACCAGACAGGCGGTGCGGAAGCGTCGCATGTCCTTGCCGTAGGTCATCGCGGCTTTTTCGACCTGCAGCGCGAGTTCGCGCGTCGGCGTCAGTACCAGTACGCGCGGACCCATGCTTTTGACTGTCGGCTCGGCCAGCAGGCGCTGGATCGAGGGCAACAGGAACGCGGCCGTCTTGCCGCTGCCGGTATGCGAGGACACGAGAAGATCGCCGCCGCTCAGCGCGGCAGGGATCGCCTGCTGCTGCACTGGCGTTGCATTTTCGTAGCCCGCGGCGAGGACGGATTTAAGGATAAGGGGATCAAGCCCCAGTTCGGAGAAGCTCATGGCAAACCTTTTTTTCAGTGCGCCCGCAAAAGCGCAAATCAGACCCTGATTCCGGCATCAAGCCAGAGAGGCCACAAAATACGAACCGGAAGTAGCGGCGCTCGGAGAACGCCCACGGGTCGCGTCGATCACATCGGCGCCAACCACAAGACTTGTCGCTGCAGGCTGCAAAGAAAAAAGCCAGCGGCACAATAGAGAGGTCGAAGACGATGGGGCTGTGAGAACAGTCCCGAGGCACGGTCGAACCAACTGACCTGCCCACTGCTGAATGCACAACGTCGCCAAGTGTATCAGAAAACCCTGATTTACCAAGTCTTTTCTCGCACGCGGTCAAGCGTGGTGATACAGCTTGTGATAGAGGCCGCCGCGCCCCATCAGGGCCGCGTGGTCTCCCTCCTCGACGACGCGCCCGTTTTCGAACACCAGAATGCGATCGGCCTGCCTCACGGCGGATAGACGGTGCGCGATGATAAGCGTCGTGCGGCCGGCGAGGAAATCGCCGAGCGCCTGGTGCAGGCGGCGCTCGGTCTCGGTGTCGAGTGCCGAGGTCGCCTCGTCGAGGATCACGATCTTTGGGTTCGCGACGACCATGCGCGCGATCGCCAGCCGCTGCCGCTGGCCGCCCGACAGACGCACGCCCTGCCGCCCGACCATCGTGTCCAGGCCGTCGGGCAGTCCGGCAACCGTGCCATCGAGCTGGGCGATTTCGAGCGCGCGCCACAGCGCCGTATCGTCGGCCGCGCGCCCGAGCGTGAGGTTGGCGCGCACGGTGTCGTTGAAGAGCACGGGGTGCTGCAGTACGACGCCGACGTGCTCCCGCACGGTTTCCCAGCCGATCTCGCTCACCGGCACGTCGCCGTAGTAGATCTGCCCCACCCTCAGCGGATAGAGCCCCAATAGTGCCTGAACCAGCGTCGATTTGCCGCCTCCCGACGCGCCGACGAGCGCGACCTTCTCGCCTGCCGCGACGCGCAGGCTGACGTCGTCGAGCACGTCCTCGCCTTCGTCGTAAGCGAAACTCACCTGCTCGAGCGCGATGCCGACCGTCGGCGCGCCGGCGAATGGGTTTTCGCGCGCGGGATATCGCGCCTCGCTGCGCAGGCCGAGCAGCGCATTGATCCGCGCCAGCGCGGCGTTCGCGGCGAACCACGAATACTGCATGTTCACGAGCTCCTGCACCGGCGTCATCATGAACCAGAGGTAGCCGAACACTGCGAGCATCTCGCCGATCGACAGGTCGGAAAACACCACCATCAGCATCGCGCCGGCGCGGAAAGCGTCGAAGCCGGCGAGGAATACGAAGAAGGAAAAGCGGCTCATCGCGTCCGATTTCCAGGCGAGCGCGGCCGCGTGCCGACGGATGTCGGCGGCTTTCTCGGTGACGCGAGCGAGGTAATGCTTCTCGCGGTTCATCGCGCGGATCTGCGTCAACGCGTCCAGCGTTTCGGCGAGCGCGTCCTGGAAGGCCTCGAAGGCGCTATTCTCGAACTTCTTCAGGTCCTTCACGCGCTTGCCGAGTCGGGTCGAAAAAAGGATCACGACCGGGTTCAGCAGCAGGATGAACAGCGCGAGCTGCCAGTGCATCCAGAACAGCACGGCCGCGACGCCGATCAGCGTCAGAATCGACACGACGAGCCCTGAAATCGAGGCACCGAGGAAGGTGTCGATCGCGCCGAGATCGGTGACGAAATGCGAAGTCACGCGCCCGGCGCCGACGGTCTCGAACTCGGACAGCGCGATCCGCGAGAGCCGAGCCAGCATGCGCTCGCGTATGCGGTAGACGACCGCCTTGGCAAGCAGCGAGAACGTGCGCCCCTGCCAGACGTTGAGCAGAATCGCCGCCAGACGCAACGCCACCGTGAGAAGCAGCGCGGCCCCGATGAACAGTACCGGGCCATGCCAGGCCGCCGGAAACCAGGCGCCGATCGCGGCGACCATCTTGCCGGGATGGTGCAGCAGCACCTCGTCGACCATCAGCGGAAGCAATAGCGGCACCGGTACCGCGGCGATGACCGCCAAGAGCGCAGCGAGATTGGCCTGCAGCAGGCCTGCGCGGTGCGCGCGGAGCTCCACCGCGATATTGCGCCAGGTCAGCATGACTCGCGCTCGGAAAATGGATGGCGGGTTTCGAACATAGGTGCGACAGCGGCGTAAAGAGGCGTTATTTACCGATGCAGAATTTGCCGAATATTTCGCCGAGCAGGGCGTCCGCGCTGAATTCTCCGGTGATGTCCGACAAGGCAGTCTGGGCCAGGCGCAGTTCTTCGGCGAACAATTCGAGCTGCGCCGCGACGGCGCGGGCGCGCTCGAGATGCGCTGCGGCGCGGTCGAGCGCGTCGAGATGACGCGTCCGGGCCATGAACGCGCCCTCGCCCGCCGCCTGCCAGCCCGCCGCGTGCAGCAGCCTGGCACGCAGAAGCTCGACGCCCGCGCCGGTCTTGGCGGACAGCCACACTTCGTTTTCGCTCGCGTGCGGCGCCTCGCCGGTGATGTCGATCTTGTTATGCACGGTCAGGCGGTCGACGTTCGGCAGTCGCGCGAGGATGCGCGAAGCATGCGCGTCGACGCCATGCGCGGCATCGACCAGCAGCAGCGCGACGTCGGCCTTCTCCACCGCGGCCCAGGTGCGCGCGATACCGAGTTGTTCGATCGGATCGGTGGTGTCGCGCAGCCCCGCGGTATCAATGACGTGAACGGGAACGCCCTCGATCTGGATGGCCTCGCGCACCGTGTCACGGGTCGTCCCGGCGATCTCGGTGACGATCGCCGCGTCGAATCCGGCCAGCTGGTTGAGCAGGCTGGATTTGCCGACGTTCGGCTGGCCGATCAGCACGACCGTCAAGCCCTCGCGCAACAACACGCCCTGTCTGGCCCCGCTGCGAACCGCGGCGAGACTGGCGCCTATCGCCTGCAGTCGGCCGAAAGCGTCAGCCTGCTCGAGGAAATCGATTTCCTCGTCGGGAAAATCCAGCGTCGCCTCGACCAGCATGCGTAGGCGGATGAGCTGCTCGACGAGTTCGCCGATGCGCGTCGAGAATACGCCCGAGAGGGAACGCATGGCCGAACGCGCGGCCTCGATCGAAGCCGCGTCGATCAGGTCAGCGACCGCCTCGGCCTGCGCGAGGTCGAGTTTGCCGTTGAGAAAAGCGCGTCGCGAGAATTCGCCGGGCTCTGCGAGCCGCGCACCGAGTTCGACGCAGCGTTGCAGAATCAGATCGAGGACGACCGGTCCGCCATGGCCCTGCAACTCCAGGACATGCTCGCCGGTAAAGGAGTGCGGCGCGGCAAAATAGAGCGCGATGCCCTCGTCGATGGGCTCGCCGAAACGATCGAGAAAACGGCAAAACGTGGCGTGGCGCGGTGCCGGCAGACGCCCGACGATCGCCATGGCGAGCGAGCCGACGTCCGGGCCGGACACCCGCACGACCCCCACCCCGCCGCGGCCGGGCGCGGTCGCGACGGCGGCGATGAGATCAGGTCTTGGCCGAAGCGGGTTTGCCACTACCCTCGACCTGCTTGTTGATCGCCCATTGCTGGGCGATCGACAGGATGTTGTTGACGACCCAGTAGAGCACGAGACCTGCCGGGAAGAACACGAACATGACCGTGAATGCGACGGGCATGATCATCATGATCTTGGCCTGCATCGGGTCCATGGGCTGCGGGTTGAGCTTGACCTGCAGGATCGACGTGATGCCCATGACGATCGGCAGGATGAACCAGGGGTCGGGCGCAGTGAGGTCGGTGACCCAGCCGAGCCACGGCGCACCGCGCATTTCGACCGCTGCGAGCAGCACCCAATACAGCGCAATGAACACCGGGATCTGGATCAGGATCGGCAGGCAGCCGCCGAGCGGGTTGATTTTCTCGGTCTTGTACATTTCGGCCATCGCCTGGTGCAGCTTGGCGCGGTCGTCACCGTAGGTTTCCTTGAGCTGCTGCAGCCGCGGCGTCAGCTTCTTCATCTTCGCCATCGATTTGTAGCCGGCGGCCGACAGCGGATACAGCGCCAGCTTGATGAGTATCGTGAGGATGATGATCGCCCAGCCCCAGTTGCCGACCAGACGCTCGATCTTTTCCAGCGACCAGAAGATCGGATAGGCGAGCGGCGTCAGCCAGCCATAGTCGCGCGCGAGCTCCAGTCCGGGCGCGGTCTTCTCGAGGACGGCCTGGCTTTGCGGGCCCGCGTAAAGCGGTACCGTGAAGGTTTTCTGCTGGCCCGGCGCAAGCAGTCCTTCAGCCAGGATCACGCCGGCGGAGTAAAGACCGTCGCCGAGTGCGCGCGCGTAGTACTCGCGCTTGACGCGCTCCTCGGGTAGCCAGGCCGCGACGAAGTGATGCTGCACGAGGCCAACCCAGCCGTTGTTCGCGGCCTTTTCGAATTCGGCCGAGCCGTCTTGGATGTCCTTGAACGCGACTTTCTGGAATTTTTTCGCGTCGGTGTAGAAGGCTGGACCGGTGTAGGTGTAAAGGAAGAACGACTCGCCGCGCGGCGCTTCGCCGTGGCGCGTGAACTGGTAGTAGGGCGTGAGTTCGACGGCTTGCTTCCCGCCGTTGAAGACCCGCGTGCGCACCGCGACCTCGTGACTACCGCGCGTGAAAATGAAAGTTTTTTCGACGCGCACGCCGCTCGCCGCATCCTTCCATACGAGCGGCACTTCCAGCTTGGCTGCGCCGCGCGCGAGGCGATAGGTGCCCGGGTTCAGCTCAAACGTGCTGCGATGGGTCGGCAGCCCGCTGCCGACAAAACCGCTCTGCGCGAGATAAGGTCGCGTCTTGCTGTCCTCGAACAGCGTGAAGACCTGCTCATTGTTTTCGGTGTCGCGGTAGC
>CBJMYK010000099.1:0-6196 GCA_966433795.1 uncultured Thiobacillus sp.
CAGCAGCACCCACATGCGCCCGCGCTGCTTCATGCGCGCCGCGCGTTCCCCGGCCTCCGCGCCGAATCCCCAAAAGAAATCCGCTCGCACGCCGCCGCGAATCGCGCCGCCGGTGTCTTGGGCCATGACGAGGCGGCTCAGAGGGACGGTCGAGTTCGGCTCGGTGGTCGCGAGAAAGACCGGCGCACCGAGGGGAATGAAACGTGGATCGACCGCAATCGAGCGTCCGCCGGTAAGCGGCACCCCGAGCGCGCCCAGCGGCCCGTCGTCGCCCTCGGGCAGCTCGCGAAAGAAGACGTAGCTCGGGTTGCGGGCGAGCAGTTCCGGCAGCTTGTCCGGGTTTTTAGCGCCCCAGTTCTTGATGCCCTGCATCGACGCCTCGTCGAGTCGGAGTTCGCCGCGCTCGACCAAGAGCTTGCCGATCGAACGGTAGGGATGGCCGTTCTGGTCCGCGTAACCCACCCGCATCTGCGAGCCGTCCGGCAATTCGATGCGGCCCGAACCCTGGATTTGCAAGAAGAAGAGATCGACCGGGTCTTCCGCCCACGCGACCGCCTTGCCCCGGAACGCGGCGTCGCCGGTGGCCGCGGTGATCTCGCCACGATCGGGGTAGGGAACGACCTTCTTTCCGACCAGGCGGCCGCGCAACCGCAGGTTCTTCAACTCGGGGTAGACGCTCGCCAACTCGACCGTGACGAGGTCGTCAGGCGCGGCGTAGAGCGGATAGCGTGCGCGTTCGGTGCGCACACGCGAGCCCTTGAGCAGCGGCTCGTAGTAGCCGGTCACGAGTCCCTCGACGCTGCCGTCTTCCTGGCGCACTTCGTGAGGCACGAAACGTTGCTCGAAGAAGGCGCGTGCACTCGCGTCGTCGGGCGCAGGCATCGCCGCGGCGTCGGCGCAAACGGCCTGCCACGCGGCACGTTTTGCGAGGACGCTGCAGCTTTGCAGGAAAGCGCTCCACGCCTCGCGGGCGCGGTCGTTCTGCCACGATGCGACCGCGGTCCATTCGGTCGGCGTGAGCGTTGGAAACACTTCCGGCGGCGTGGTCGGACGCGTGGTCTGCGCCGGCGGCGGCAGCGCGGGCGCCGGAGGGCGGACGGCGCAGGCCGAAAGCAGAAGCGCGAGGAGCCACGGACTTGCGCGTAACGGCATCACGGGTGAAGATCGCTCACGGCAAAAATACGAGCGCCGAGTATAGCAAGCGAGGAGGAACACTCATGGAGAGCCAGGGTTTGGGCTGGCTGGTGCTGGAAGCCGGAATCGCGCTCGGTCTGCTGGCGTTTATCGTCTGGTGGACCACGAAGAAATAGGCGCAGCGGGTCGGCCGGTCAGTGCAGTACCCGCGGCATGGCCAGCGTGAAGCGCGGGATTTCGGCGTCGAACTTGTTGCCGTCTTCGGCGACCATTTGATAGGTGCCCTGCATGGTCCCGACCGGGGTGGCCAGCGCAGCGCCGCTGCTGTACTCGAAACTCTCGCCGGGGCGCAGCAAGGGCTGCTCGCCGACCACACCCAGGCCTTTGACTTCCTGGACGACGCCGTCGGCGTCGGTGATGACCCAGTGGCGCGAGATCAGTTGCGCCGAAACCGTGCCGACGTTTTCGATCGTGATGGTGTAGGCGAATACGTAACGGTCGGCCGACGGGTCGCTCTGCTCGGTCAGATAGGCCGTGTTGACGCTGATGTTTATCTGGTATTTTTTGCCTTCGGCCACGGTTGTGCTCGGCTCCGTTCGACGGGGTGAATGGCCGAGTGTAACGCAATGGCGGCGCGCACTTAAGCTAAAATGCGGGGTCGACAAAAATTCCGGAGCCCTCCCATGACGTACCGTATCGCCCCGTCCATCCTGTCCGCCAATTTCGCCCGACTCGGCGAAGAGGTCGACAACGTGCTTGCGTCCGGCGCAGACATCGTCCACTTCGACGTGATGGACAACCACTACGTCCCCAACCTCACGATCGGGCCACTGGTCTGCGAGGCCTTGCGCAAGCACGGCGTCACCGCACCGATCGATGTGCATCTTATGGTGAAACCGGTCGATCGTATCATTCCGGACTTCGCCAAGGCGGGCGCGACCTACATTACTTTCCATCCCGAGGCGTCCGAGCACATCGACCGGACCATCGGACTGATCAAGGAAAGCGGCTGCAAGGCAGGCCTCGTCTTCAACCCGGCGACCCCGCTCGACGTGCTCGAATACACGCTCGACAAGCTCGATATGGTGCTCTTGATGTCGGTCAACCCGGGCTTCGGCGGCCAGAAGTTCATCCCGTACGTGCTCGACAAGGCGCGCGCGGTGCGCAAGATGATCGACGACCGGGGTCTTGATGTAAAAATCGAGATCGACGGCGGCGTGGGGCCCGCCAACATCGCCGAAGTCGCTCGGGCAGGCGTGGACACCTTCGTGGCCGGTTCGGCCGTGTTCGGCGCGGCCAAGGATAGCGATCCGCAGCGCTACAACAGCATCATCGCGGCGATGCGCGCCGAACTCGCGAAAGTCTGACTCTCCACTCACGAGTCAGCGGGAAATCGGGAATCGCACCGCTGCGCGGCGCCGATCCCGAGCCTTCTGGCCACGCACATATCATGAAAAGCTTTCCTCTACCGATCAAGGCAGTCGTCATCGATCTCGACGGCACCCTCCTCAATACCGCGCCCGATCTCGCGCACGCGGCCGAACTCATGATGGCTGAGCTCGGCCGGCCGTGTCCCTCGCTCGAAACCATTTCCACCTATATCGGCAACGGCGTCTCGCGCCTCGTCAAGCGGGTCCTCACTGGCGAAATGGACGCCGAGCCCGATGCCGCATTGTTCGCCCAGGCCATCGCTTCGTACCAGAAGCATTACGGCGAGCATGTGTCCTTGCATTCACGCCCGTTCGACGGCGTGGTCGAGGGCCTGAAGGCCTTCAAGGCGATGGGGCTGCATATGGCGTGCATCACCAACAAGGCCGAGCAGTTCACGCGCCCGCTCCTCACGGACACGGGTCTCATCGGCTATTTCGACCTGATCCTGTCGGGCGACACGCTGCCCAAGCGCAAGCCGGACCCGCTGCCCTTGCGTCACGCGTGCGAAGTCTTCAAGGTGCAGCCCGCCGAGTTGCTGCTGATCGGCGATTCGCTCAACGACACCCAGGCCGCGCGCGCCGCGGGCTGCCCGGTGTTCTGCGTGCCCTACGGCTACAACCGTGGGCGTCCGGTCTCCGAACTCGATCTCGACGCCATCGTCCCGAGTCTCGCCGAGGCCGCGCTGATGGTGAGCAAGGCTGCCTGATCATGGAGGAAGCCGTGAACGACAGGCGATGGTGAAAGCGAAACGCATCCGCTCGTTTCTACTTTCACGATTCTCTTTTTCACGGACACGCCATGACTGAACAGGAATTTTTCGACCTTGCCCGCCAGGGCTTCAATCGTATCCCGCTGGTGCGCGAATTGCCCGGCGACCTCGAGACGCCGCTGTCGGTCTATCTCAAGCTCGCCAACGCGCCTTACACCTATCTCCTCGAATCGGTCGTCGGCGGTGAACGCTTCGGGCGCTATTCCTTCATCGGCTTGCCGGCGCGCACCGTCCTCAGGGTGCGCGCGCACCTCCTGACGGTCGAAACCGACGGCCAGGTCGTCGAGGAATACAGCAAGCCCGATCCACTGGCCTTCATCGCCGATTTCCAGACGCGTTTCAAGGCTGCTCCGGTCTTGGGCTTGCCGCGTTTTACGGGCGGTCTCGCCGGCTACTTCGGCTATGACACCATTCGTTATATCGAGAAGCGCCTCACGCCGGAGTTCAACAAGGCGCTGGTGCGCAAGCACGGCGTGCTGCATACGCCCGACATCCTCCTGATGCTGACCGAGGAGCCCGGCGTATTCGACAACCTCGCCCGCAGGCTCCATCTGATCACGCACGCCGACCCGATGCAGACGAACGCGTATGCACAGGGGCATTTGCGGCTGGCCGAGCTTGCCGAAAAGCTGCACGCGCCGGTCGCGCTTCCGAGCGAGCCGCGCGCGGTCGTCGCCGAGCCGAGCTCGGAGTTTGGCGAGGCCGAGTTCAAGGCCGCGGTGCAGAAGGCCAAGGACTATATCGCTGCGGGCGACATCATGCAGGTGGTGCTTTCGCAGCGCATGGCGCGGCCGTTCGAAGCGTCGCCGCTGTCGCTCTACCGCGCGCTGCGCAGCCTCAATCCGTCGCCTTACATGTATTTCTACGACCTCGGCGGCTTTCACATCGTCGGCTCGTCGCCGGAAATTCTCGTCCGGCTCGAGGGCGACACCGTCACGCTGCGACCGATCGCCGGTACACGGCCGCGCGGCCTCACACGCGAGGACGACCAACGCCTGGCGACCGAGCTTCTGGCAGATCCCAAGGAATGCGCCGAGCACCTGCAACTGCTCGACCTCGGTCGCAACGACACCGGAAGGGTCGCCGTGACCGGAAGCGTCAAGGTCACCGAGCACATGCAGATCGAGCGCTACTCGCACGTCATGCACATCGTCTCCAACGTCGAAGGCCGGCTCAAGCCCGGCCTCTCCGCCCTCGACGTGCTGCGCGCGAGCTTCCCGGCGGGCACGGTTTCGGGCGCGCCGAAGGTGCGAGCCATGGAGATCATCGACGAACTGGAACCCAGCAAGCGCGGCGTCTACGCAGGCGCCGTGGGCTACCTCGGCTTCAATGGCGACATGGATCTGGCGATCGCGATTCGCACGGCGGTCGTGAAGGACGGGATGCTCTACGCGCAGGCGGGCGCCGGTATCGTCGCCGATTCGATCCCGGACAACGAATGGATCGAAACCCTGAACAAGGCGCGGGCCGTCGTGCGGGCGGCAGAACTCGCGCACGCGCGCTTCGGGGACGTGGTCGAATAGGGTCTCACGGTCGCCTGCTCGGGCGACGGACTGCGGTGGGCGACCGCACCCCGCCGCACGCTAACTCAGGCCGTAGCGCTTGAGCTTGCGGTAAAGCGTGCGCTCGGTGATGCCGAGCGCCGTCGCCACCCGGTTACGGTGTCCGCCGTGGGTCTCGAGCAGATTGCGGATATGCGCGCGCTCGACTTCGGCAAGGCCCAGCGTGCCGCGCGCGACCGGAACCGCGGCGACCGGCAACTGCAGGTCGGCTGCGCTGATCACGCCGTTCTGGCAGGTCAGCACCGCGCGCTGCAAGAGGTTGCGCAGCTCGCGCACATTGCCCGGAAAATCGTAGGCCTGCAGCGCCGCCAGGGCGCCCGCGTCGAGCCGGCAGGCGCGGCGCGTTCCTGCGAGGCGCTTGAGCAGGAACACCGCGAGCGCCGGCAGGTCTTCGCGCCGCGCGCGCAGCGGCGGCAAGACCACGTCGATGCCAGCCAAGCGGTAGTAGAGATCGAGGCGGAAGCGCTTCTCGTCCACTTCGTCGAGCAGCCGCCGGTTCGTGGCCGATACCAGGCGTACGTCCGCATTGAGCGTGTGGGTGCCGCCGACCCGGCGGAATTCGCCGGTCTCCAGCACGCGCAGCAGCTTCGCCTGCAGGCTCAGCGGGATCTCGGCGACCTCGTCGAGGAACAGCGTGCCGCCGTCCGCCAGCTCAAACAATCCCTTCTTCAATCCGCTGCTGCCGGAGAACGCGCCGCGCTCGTGGCCAAAAAGCTCGCTTTCGAACAGGGTCTCCGGCACCGCCGCGCAGTTGATCACGATGAAGGGGCCGCCGCCGCGCGGCGAACGGGCATGGATGAAGCGCGCGGCCAGTTCCTTGCCGACGCCGCTTTCGCCGAACAGGAGGATCGACGCCTCGCTGTCGGCCACGCGCGCGAGATTGTCGACGCAGGCCAGAAAGGCGGGTGACTGGCCGACCATCTGCATCGCGTCGCAGTCGGTTCCCGCGTCGGCCTCGAGCGGGTAGAGCTGTTCTCCGAGGTAGCGCTGGCCGTCGGCGCCGCGCAAGGCGTGGCCACGGATGCGTGTGCGCTCCGGTTGGTTGTCGGCGTGGTAGTGGGTGTGCAGTACCTCGACGGCTTCGCCGCGCTCGAAGAGCGCGCGGTGCGGGCACTGCTCGCCGTTTTCATGACACGGCGAAGTCGCGTGATGCGATACGGCGTAGCAATGCTGGCCGACGACGCCTTCGCGCGTGACGCCGTAGATTTCGGCGTAGCGGTGATTGGCCGCGACGATCCGGTAGTCGCGGTCGATGATCACGAAAGGCTGGTCGTTCGCGTCGATCAGTTCCTGCACTTCG
>CBJMYK010000100.1:0-6195 GCA_966433795.1 uncultured Thiobacillus sp.
GTGTTTGCCGCTGCCCACGCGGCCGACGATGGCCACCCGCGGGCGTCGCGCTCCACGCAGTCCAGGACCGTGGAGGGGAAAGCTGCGCGCGGACGGGGTCACGGATGGCCTTACATGAGGATCTTCCCGATGTTGATGGGTTTCCGCCCGTACTGTCAACGCCTACTCCCGGGGCCCGGCCAAAGTCTCGGCCGCACCTCAGCCGCTCGGCAAGCTGCACGGACCTTTCAGAATGAGACTGCGGCCGGTCATTTCCGGAGGTTGCGCAAGGGCGAGGAGATCGAGCACGGTCGGTGCGACGTCGGCGAGCCCGCCGCCCGTGTCGAGTCGTGCCTCGCGCATTCCGAGAAGCAGGCAGGGAACCGGATAGGGCGTGTGGTGCGTATGCGGTTCGCCGCTCAGCGGGTCGACCAGTTCGTCGCAATTGCCGTGGTCGGCCGTGAGCAGTACGCGAAACCCGTGCGTCAACGCGGCCTCTGCGATCCGATGGAACTGCAGATCGAGAGCCTCGACGGCTTGGATGGCGGCGGGGATGGAAGCGGTGTGTCCCACCATATCGCCGTTCGCGAAATTCACGACCGCAAACGCGTAGCGCCCGCTTTCGATCGCCGCGATCGTGTGCTTGGCCACCTCCGGCGCGCTCATTTCGGGTTTGAGATCATAGGTCGCGACCCGAGGGGAGGGAACGATCTCCCGCGCCTCCCCCGGGAAAGGCAGGTCCACGCCACCGTTGAAGAAACGCGTGACGTGCGCGTACTTCTCGGTTTCCGCGCAGCGGAACTGCTGCAGCCCGGCGTCGGCGACGACCTCGCCCAACACCCTTGTCGGGGTCTCCGGCGGGAAGAGCACCGGAAACGGAAATCGGGCGTCGAACTGGGTCATCGACGCGACCTGGCGCACATCTTCCACCCGGCGCGCAAAGGCGCGGAAATCTTTTAGCCCCATGGCCGCCGCAAGCTGGCGCACGCGATCCGAGCGGAAATTGAAGAGGAATACTCCTTCGTCCGGCCCGATACGGCTTTGCGCCGCTTCGCCGATCACGGTGGGCGCAATGAATTCATCGCTTTCGCCCCGCAACCAGGCTTTTTCGATGGCTTCATCCGCCGAGGCTGCGGTCTCGCCCTCGCCGAGGACGAGCGCCCGCCACGCCCTTTCCGTTCGAGGCCAGAACCCGGCGCGGTCCATCGCATAATAGCGGCCGCTGACGCTGGCGATGCGCCCGCGGCCGAGCCCTGCGAGCGCCCGTTCGAGCTGCGCGACGAAACGCTTGGCGCAGCGCGGCGCGGTGTCCCGCCCATCGGTGACGACGTGGACGATGGGTTCGACGCCGGCCTGCACCACCAGCGGCAGCAAAGCGAGCAGATGGCCGATGTGTCCGTGCACGCCGCCGTCAGAAACCAAGCCGACGAGATGCAGGCGCCGCGCGCCGGCAAGAAGCGTCTGCCAGGCCGGGAGACGGCCGAACTCGCCGCTCGCGAAGCTGTCCGAGATACGCAACAACGCCTGCTTGAGTACGCGCCCCGCACCGAGCGTGAGATGCCCAACCTCGGAATTGCCGAACTGGCCGTCCGGCAAACCGACGGCGCGGCCGGACGCCTGGAGCGCTGTATGCGGATTGCTCGCGAAATAGTGGTCGAGGTGAGGCGTTCGTGCGAGCGCCCAGGCGTTATAGGCGCGGCTCGGGTTGAGGCCGAAGCCATCAAAGATGACGAGCAGGACGGCACGTCTCACCGGCGCATTGACCCTCGTTTATTGCCTACCCGGACACGACAGGGAGATCCGCGCGGCTGCATCGCTCGCTGCGGGTCTCGCCACGCCTGTACGCAGGCGGGAACCTATGGCCGCCGGCGCGCCGACCTCGGCAACGCGCCGGTCAGGCGTCAGCTTTCGTTTTCCACTCCGGGATTGGGCAAGCCCGCGAGCCGGCATAGCGCTTGAACCGGCCCGTGCGGAAACATCTGGTAGAGCCGGGTCTTGTATTTTTCGGTGTCGCTATGGCTTTCCCCAGGTTTCTTCAGGGTCTCCAGCAGCTCGTTCATCGAGGGGTGGACGAGGCGTTCCTTGTAATACTGGCGGAAAAAGAGGACGAGCCCCTTCGCGGTATCGTCGAGCGGCTCGTTCCCGGCCTTTTCGTGTTCCCGCGCGAGCGCCTTGGCCACGTCTTCGTTCCAGTCTTCCGGGTCCTTGAGAAATCCCGCTTCGTCGGTTTCGATGTTGGTGCCGTTTACGTTGAGGGCCATGAAGAGTCTCCAAAGTTTGTATGGGTGAGTTAACGCGGTATTGCCGGCTATCCTCAGAAGAGCGACCCCGCGGCGGCGTCGACAGTTCCGTGGATTGCGCTGAAGTCGTTATGAATATAGCCAGCCTGGCGCTCCTGCATACTCGGCCACCCTGCCTAACATGACCCCGCAATTCGAGCTTTTCACCCGCGACGACGCGCCAGAACCGCGGCAAAAACTGCCCGACGGTTTCCGCTATCAGCCCGACCTGATCGAGCGCGCCGACGAGAATGCGCTCCTCGAGCAGCTGCGCGAGCTGCCGTTCGAGGCCTTCGAATTCCACGGCTACACCGGCAGGCGCCGGGTCGTCTCCTTCGGTTGGCGATACGATTTCGGGGCGCGCAGCCTGCGCAAGGCAGCGGAAATCCCCGCGTTTCTTCTGCCCTTGCGCTCGATCGCTGCGCGCTTCGCCGAGTTGCCCGCACAAGCCCTGCAGCAGGCGCTCGTCACGGAGTACAGTCCCGGCGCCGGGATCAGCTGGCATCGTGACAAAGGCGTGTTCGGGCAGGTCGTCGGCGTCTCGCTGCTCGCACCGTGCGTATTCCGCTTCCGCCGTGCCGCAGGGGAAAAGTGGGAGCGCGCGAACCTGATCGCGGCGCCGCGCTCGGCTTATCTGCTGAATGGCGCCTCGCGCTCGATTTGGGAGCACAGCATCGCGCCCGTGAAGGCGCTGCGTTACGCGATCACCTTTCGCAGTCTGCGCGAAGACTGAGCGCGTTCAGCGGCCGGGGCTTCCCATGGTCTCCAAGGGGCGCTCACGGGGCCGCGGAGAGTTGCCGCGAACAGTCCGATCTCATCGCGCCTGACCTAGCTGGTTCTGCAGGCCATTCAAAGTCTCCTGTTCGCCGCGCACGCGGAGGAACGCACCGTCTTCGTCCGAGCGCTCCTCCAGCACTTCGCAGCGCGCGAATATTTCGCCGCGCAGCTGCTGCGCCGACCAGGGTAGAAACAGCTCGGCCTCGACCAGATCCTTCTGGAAAAACGTGAGAATCGCGCCGTGCAGCTTCGCGACGTCATCAGGGCGGCGGGCACTCATGACGATGCAGCCGGGGTAGTCTGCGCGCAGCGCGGCTTCGCGCTCGGCCTGCGCCGCGGCGTCGCCGACGTGGTCGATCTTGTTGAAGATGCGCACGCGCGGCACGTCCTGCGCGTCGATCTCGCTGAGCACGTCTTCGGTGGTTTCGATCTGCCGCACGAAGCCGGGGTCGCTGGCGTCGATGACATGGAGCAGCAGCGAGGCGTCGAGCGCCTCTTCGAGTGTGGACTTGAACGACGCGACCAGGCCGTGAGGCAGGTTCTTGATGAAGCCGACGGTGTCGCTGACCAGCACGCGCGGGACGCCCTCAGGGTGCAATGTGCGCACCGTGGTGTCGAGCGTGGCGAAGAGCTTGTTGGCGACCAGTACCTCGCTCCCGGTAAGCGCGCGCATCAGCGTCGACTTGCCGGCGTTGGTGTAGCCGACCAGCGCCACGCTCGCGAGGCCCTGGTGCGCCTGGCGCCGGGCGCGCTGGGTCTTGCGGTCCGCATCCATCGCGGCGATTTCCTTCTGCAGTTCGGCGATGCGGTCGCGGATCTTGCGCTTGTCGAGTTCGGTGTGCGATTCGCCGGCGCCGCGTCCGCCGACACCGCTGCGCTGCCGGCCCTGCGGCCCGGCGAGTTTCGCTGCCTCGCGCAGGCGCGGCGCCAGGTAGCCCAGACGTGCGATCTCGACCTGCGCCCGTGCCGCCGGGGAGCGCGCGTTGCGGTGAAAGATCTCGAGGATGACCATGGTGCGATCCATCACCTGACAACCCACCTCGTTTTCCAGATTTCGGGCCTGCGAGGGCGAAATCTCGTGGTCGACGAAAAGCACGTCGATCGGGTGGGGCGAGACATCGTCCTGGCCCTCGACGCGGCGCAAGGCGTTCTGCGCCGGGGTATCGGCTTCCCTTTCCTCGTCTCCGCCACGGACGAAGCGCGTGAGTTCCTGCCGCTTGCCGACGCCCAGATAGGCCGTCGCGTCGAAGCCCGGGCGCTTTTGCGTGAACGTGCGGATGACCGTGAATCCTAGGGTCTTCGCCAGTTCCCGTAATTCGGTCAACGACGCCTCGAACTCGAGGTCGCTGACCTGAGGCAACTGAACGGCGGCGACGACCGCGTACGCGGGTTTGTCTTCTACTTGGGGGGGCATGGTCATCTAGGGATGGTGAGTGAGCGCAGATAGTAGCGCGAAGGGCAGATAGGAGCTTGCAACAGGTATCGGTGCGGGTGAGCTCGAGGCCGGTTGGGCCTTCGGGGCGGCTGGCGTCGGAACTATCCCGCCGGTTTATCAGGCGGTTGTCAACGGTAGTTGATCTTATTTCACCGATTTGTCCAGTCCGTCGAGTTCCCTGAGCCGTTCCAGGCGCCGAGTAAAGAACCTGGGTGTCTGAGGCGGCGCGGACGAAATTCGCGGGTCCCTACCGGGCTTGGGGGCGCCACGCCGCGTGGCGAGAGCGCCGTCCTCCTCAGGCGCCCGCCTTCCCGCATCCAAAAAAGGCAGTAATAAGTCACTCACGTTTTTTCGCGGGGGAGGTTGTTTCAACGCGATCCGCTGATATGATAGTAACAAGTTACTCACTTTGCGAGACAACGATGAGCACCCATGTAAAACACCTGCCCGCGGAAGAGCGCCGCGCCGTCACGGTCGAGGCCGTGGTCGAACTGGCGGCGGAACAGAATCCCAACGACATCACGACCTCGGCGATCGCCAAGCGCATGGGGCTGACCCAGGGCGCGCTGTTCCGTCATTTTCCGAGCAAGGATGCGATCCTCGAGGCAGTCATGACCTGGGTCGCCGAGCGCCTGCTTTCGCGGGTGGACAAGGCGGCCGACGGCATCGCCTCGCCGCTCGCCGCGTTGGAGGCGATCTTCATGACCCACATCGATTTCGTCGCGCAGCACCCGGGGGCGCCGCGGATGATATTCGGCGAGTTGCAGCGCGGCGGCGACACCGCACCCAAGCGCATGGTGCAGACCCTCATCCGGCAGTACGGCGAACGCCTGCACCGCCTGCTCGAAGCCGGCAAGACGCAGGGTGAACTCGATCCCGCGCTCGATGCCGAGGCGGCCGCGACGCTCTTCATCGGCACGATTCAGGGTCTCGTCATGCAGTCTCTGCTTGCCGGGGACGTCGCCGGCATCCGCCGCGACGCGCCGCGGGTGTTCGCCATCTATCGGCGCGGCATCGGGAGGACGGTATGAAACAGCTTCCCGTGCAGCGACGCACGCTCATGCTCGTCGCCGTGATCCTTCCGCTGCTCGCGCTCTTCGTCTACGTCGGGTTGCGCTCGGGGCCGCTTGCGCCGGTGCCCGTCACGACCGCGACGGTCGAATCCCGGCCGGTCACGCCGGCGCTCTTCGGCATCGGCACGGTCGAGGCGCGCTACACCTACAAGATCGGTCCGACCGTCGCCGGGCGCGTCAAACGTCTGGACGTGCACGCGGGGGACACGGTCCGGGCCGGACAGGTGCTCGGCGAGATGGACCCGGTCGACCTCGACGATCGCGTCCGCGCCCAGGAAGCGGCCTCCCGGCGCGCCCAGGCCAATCTGCGCGAGGCCGAAGCGCGGAAGTCCTACGCCGAGGCCCAGGCGAATCGCTACCAGCAACTCTTTACCGTGCGCTCGACCAGCGAGGAAATCCTCACCGCCAAGCAGCAGGAGCTGCAGATCGCGGAAGCCGCGCTGGCGGCGGCGCGGGAAGACATCGCGCGGGCCCGGTCGGACCGCGAAGCGCTACTGACACAGCGGCGGAACCTGCGCCTGGTGACGCCGGTCGGCGGCGTCGTCGCCGTGCGCGACGCCGACCCCGGCACGACCGTCGTCGCCGGGCAGGCCGTGGTCGAGGTGATCGACCCCGAGAGCCTGTGGGTCAACGTGCGCTTCGACCAGATGCG
>CBJMYK010000101.1:0-6193 GCA_966433795.1 uncultured Thiobacillus sp.
GGCCCGATACGGACGTGATCACCGCGACCCTGGACGGCCGGCCCCTGTACGAAAAAACCGCGAAGCTGGCGGAGAAGAGTTGGGCCGTGCTTCTGCTGGACGACCTCCCGACGCAGCGACCGGGCGAGCTCGCCGTCACGGCGCGCCTACCGGAGCATCCCAGCGTCAAGCCGCAGACGTTTTACGTCACCGTCGACACGGACCTGGCAGTGCCGCGCATCTACTACTGCGATTTGCATGTGCATTCCGAGGACACCATCGGCACCAACTCCACGACCTATAACTTGACCTACGGTCGCGACGTCACCGGCCTTGATGTCCTGGCTTTCGCCCATAACGATTTCAATATCACGACCGAACGCTGGAACAAAACGGTCGAGCTGATCCGCGAAATTTCCCAGGACGGCGCCTTCGTCGCGTACCCAGGCACGGAGTGGTGCGGCAGTTCCTGCGCCGGCGGCGATCACAACGTGGTGTTCCTGCACGATCACGACCCGGAATTTCCGTTCCTCAAGACCGGCGAGCATGTACGCTCGGTCGACTGGAACGAGGACACCAAGGGCGGAGCGGTCGAGCCGGGCGCGTGGCCGCTGGAAGAGCTGTGGGCGGCGTACGCCAAGGACCCCGAAGGACATTTATTGATCCCGCACGTCGGCGGTCGGCGCTGCATCCTGGATTGGCATTATCCGAAGCTGGAACGACTCATTGAAATCGGTTCAAGCTGGGGCCATTTCGGCTGGCTGTATCAGGAGGCGATCGAGCGCGGTTACAAGATCGGCGCGAGCATGGCGGGTGACGAACATCGCGGACGATGCGGCGGCGGCGTGCCCGGCACGGCAGTGTTCGGCACCAAGGGCGGCATCAGCGGCGTCCTGTCCCCCTCGCTCTCGCGCAAGGCCATCGCGACGGCCCTGCGCGCGCGTCACACCTTTGCTTCGACCGGCGAACGCAGCTTTGGCCTGATTCGCTGCGGCGACCACATCATGGGCGACGCATTCGCGCACCGAGGGCCGGCGACGATCGACTATCGCTTTCTGGGTGACAGCGGCTGGGACGAGATCGTCGCGCTCGACCACACCGGGGAAATCTGGCGTCGTGACCTGCAGAAGGAGCTCGGGTACTCCGACCGAAAAATCCGCTTCCGCTGGGGCGGCGCGCGCGTCAAGGATCGTTACCGCTGGGCGATCTGGAAAGGAACGGTCACGATTACCAATGCCGTGATCAACGATTTCCAGGGCCAGGGTTTCGAGCACCGCGAGGAGACGTGTTGGCGCGAGAACGCGACCACGATCGGATTCAGGAGTGACACCTACGGCGACGTCGACGCGATCGAAATCGACGTCTCCCACCTCAAGACAGCCAAAATCCGGGTCGAGGGAACCATCGACGGCTATGTGAAAGTCGGCGACCCCCTCAAGGGCAATCCGTTCGTACACTGTCCGACGTTTGCATGGGAAATCAGCGGGGCGGAATTGCTGGAGGCAGCGCGCCTGAAAAAGGACCTGCCCGGCGTCGAGATGTTTCTGGGCTTCGAGCGGATGAGCGACGCGGCCGCGCCGCGCGAGGTCAGCGGCACGCTCGACATCGATCCGCATAACGGTCCGCACGGCCATCGCCCGGTTTATTTCTTCGGGCGGCAAATTGACGATGCCAAGGTCTGGACCTCCGCGGTGTTCATCAACTTCGAATGAGTGCGGCAAAGCGAAGGTCATAGCGGCTGAAAAGGCCATTGAACTCGCGACGGGCGTCCCCTCGGTCGGCTGCGTGCTGCGTGCTGCGTGCTGCGTGCTGCGTCCGTGCGTACACCTTCAGCTAACCGGGACCCCTTGGTCTCGCACACAGAGAGAAGCGCGCGAGCGGGCGTCCGCGCTTATCTGGCCTGCCGCGACGGCGCGCTGAACTTGGCGTAATAGATCGCGGCGAAGAAGAACGCGCTCGACAGGGCGATCTCGGTCGCCGCCAGCTGCGCCGAGAGACCGGTTTCCGACCAGGCGCGCACGACGCCCTCGGTGAAATACGCGAGCATCAGCATTGGCGCCCACTGGTAGGTGTAGCGGCGGCCCTTGAGGATGCCCATTAGCGGGAGCAACAGCGGCAGCGCCTTGAATGCGAGCGATGAGCCCCCCGGGCGTATCGGCGCCAGCCACAACTCCCAGGCCAGGGACAGGAAGATCAGCGCGATCAGGCTCGCGCTCGCGACGTACTGCAGGAATTTCATCGTTCGGCCTAGCCTGCCTCATCAAAAGATCGGGTTTTTTCGCGTGCCCTGAAGGCGCTCACGCCGCCAGCTTGAGCGCGGTTTCGGCGAGGCGCTTGCCGAGCGCGATGCACAGCGCGCGTTCGTCGTCGGTCAAGGGCTTGTCGTCGCCGGCGCCGGCCCAGTGGCTCGGTCCGTAGGGGGTGCCGCCGCTTGCGGTCGTGTTCACCTCGGGCAGCGTGTAGGGTAGCCCGAGAACCAGCATGCCGTGATGCAGCAAGGGCAGCATCATGCTCGTGAGCGTGGTTTCCTGGCCGCCGTGCAGGCTCGCAGTCGAGGTGAAGACCGCGGCGGGTTTGCCGACGAGCGCGCCTTTGGCCCACAGCGCGCCGGTCGAATCGAGGAAGTATTTCGGCGCCGCCGCCATGTTGCCGAAGCGCGTCGGCGAGCCGAGCGCGAGCCCGGCGCATTGTTCGAGGTCGGCGAGTTCGGCGTAGGGGGCGCCTTCGTCCGGTACCGGCGGCTCGGCGACCTGGGTGCGCGGCGCGACCGGCGGCACTGTGCGCAGCCGAGCGCTCGCGCCTTCGACGTGGTTGACGCCGCGGGCGACCAAGTGCGCCATCTCGCGCACGCTGCCGCCCACGCTGTAATACAGGACAAGAATCTCGGTCATGGCTGGGCCTCTTCGAATAGGGTGAAATCGACCAAGTCGAAACTCGGGGTCTGCTCGAGCAGCCGGCCGAAAGTGAGCGCGTAGCGGCGCGCCTCTTCCCACACGTCCGCGTCCATTCCCGCATGGTAGACGCGGCGCGGCAGCAGCAGGCGATCGGGCTGCTTCAAGGCGGGCAGACCCGGAAGTAGCAGCGCGGGTTCCGTGCGTGCCCGTTTGCCGTCGAGGGCGCGCAGCCAGAGCGGGCGCACCCGCGGCGCCAGACGCTCGACGCCGAGTTCGATCTCGCCCGATTCGCGCATGCGTGCCCAGCGTACGACCGCCAGCGACCAGTCGCTCGCGTCGTCGGCGCGCAGCGCCAGGGCGTCGCCGGCCTTCAGGTTGAGCGGCGCGTTCGGCGCGCCAACCAGCGCGAGGCCCGACGCGCTGTCGTTGATCACGTCCCAGCGCGTCGCGTTGACGACGATGGGCGCTGCGGCGGCGATCCCGCCGACGTCGCCGATCGCCACGCCGCCCTCGCTATCGAACTGCGGCGCCTGCCCGACGCCGTCGAGCAGACGATGGATCGTGCTGATTCCGGCGACCAGTTGCACCGCGCCACCGCTCGCGGCGTAACGCTTGAAGGTCCGCTGGCCGCGGCTGCTCCATTGCTTGAGCAGCCGCTTGAAGAGCTTGAGCGAGGCTTCGCCCTCGGCCGGGCCGGCTAATCCGAGCGCGCGCTGGCTCTGGCCGCTGTGCAGGCGCGCGGCGGTCTCCTGCAAGGCGCGGCAGAGTGGATCGGTATCGAGCCACAGCGTGCCCGCGGGCGCCTCGCCCGCGAAGGCGTTGGGCGGATCGTCGCCGTCGGTGCGGATCGCGAAGCCGCGCCCGCCGCTTCCCGGGCACGGACCGAGCTGCGCGAGTCCGGCGAGCTGGTCGAGATAGAGGCGGGTCTGTACGAGCTCGGCGTGGTTCATATGCGGCGGATCGGCGAGCGCGAGCAGCAGCGCCTGGCGGTAGATCAGGTCGACGGGCAGTGCGTCGTCAGCCGGCAGATCGGCGAGCTTCGACGCCTGGGCGAAGGCGTGCAGCCGGTGCAGGTCCTGCCAAAGGCCTGCGGGCAAGCTGGTGTAGGTGAGGTAACAGGCCGCCTGCAGGTCGCGCAGCGCCGCCATGCGTTGGGCCACGGCGCCGGCGATCCGCTTCGGATTGGCGCGGCCGAAGCGCCGCGGATTGGCCTCGAGTACCTGTTCGTAGCCGAAGGCGTGCTCGCTATGCAGCCCGCGCAACAGCGCGCCCAAGTGTCTTTGCTGGGGCTGCGGCGGCACGCCGCCCTCGCCGACCAAGGACTCGAGGCCGGCGGCCGCGCGGGCGAGCGCCGGGCGGTAGAGCGCGAGCAGGGCGTAGCGCGCGTCCTCGTCGAGCGCATGGCGATTGAGCCCATACAAGGCGGTGACGAGCTGGCGCGCGGCGTCGGCCGGACTCGCGAAAGGCAGGCGCTCGAGCCAAGCCGCGACCGTCTTCGGCCGGGTCTCGACGTCGGCCTGCAGCGCCGCGCCGGGCGGTGTTTGCTCGGGGCCGGCCATGGTCAGTCGAAGACGACGGTCTTGTTGGCGTAGACCAGCACCCGGTTGTCGAGATGCCATTTCACGGCGCGCGACAGCACGACCTTCTCGAGGTCCGCACCCTTGTGGATGAGATCGTCGATGTGGTCGCGGTGCGAGATGCGCGCGACGTCCTGCTCGATGATCGGGCCGTCGTCGAGCATTTCGGTGACGTAGTGGGCGGTCGCGCCGATCAGCTTGACGCCGCGCTCGAAGGCGCGGTGATAGGGCTTGGCGCCGTGAAACGCGGGCAGGAAGGAGTGGTGGATATTGATGATGCGGTTGGGGAAGTGGCGAATGAAGTCGGCCGACAGCACCTGCATGTAGCGCGCGAGCACGATGAAGTCGATCTTCTGGTCGCGCAGGATAGCGAGCTGGACCTGCTCGGCCTCGTGCTTGGCGTCCTTGTGCACGACCATGTGCTGGTAGGGGATGCCGTAGGCGTCGGCGAGCCAGCGCGTGTCCTCGTGGTTGCTCATGATGATCGGCAGCTCGCAGTGCAGTTCGCCGCTCTGGTAGCGGTAGAGCAGGTCGGCGAGGCAGTGGTCGAACTTCGACACGAACAGCGCCATGCGCGGCTTGCGGCTCGATTCGGCGAGCCGCCAGCTCATGCCGAAGCGCTCGGCGATCGGTGCGAACGCCGCCGGAAAGTCGGCGAGGGTCAGATCGAAGCCCGCCCATTCCCATTCGACCCGCATCAGGAAAAGCTTGAGCTCTGGATCCTGATGCTGGTCGGCATGCAGGATGTTTGCGCCGTGGGCGAGCAGGAAATCCGCGATGGCGGCGACCAGGCCGCGCTGGTCGGGGCAGGAAATCAGCAGGACGGCGGTATGGCGCATGGAGGGCGGAAATGCTCCGGTTGTGGTTTTTGGGGCAATCATAACCAATATTTCGCCCATTCTTTTGCGCCGGGCGGACGCCGTCGCGTAAACATTCAGCAGTCTTTGCGCGGCGCCCTGCCTAGTTCCGAGCTTGCTAATAAACTGAATTTCCAAGCCTCATCGCGTGCGTCCCGCGTTTCGTCGCGCCAACCCGCATAGGGGCGGGGTGCTGCGTAATATTTAGGCAGCATGGGGGATGAAAACTTTGATTTGCCATGGGATTTTTTCGGGCCCCGAAAACGCCGTCGGCGCGGAACGAATTCCGGTTGACTTGCTCGAATCCGAACCTAGAATTTGTATCCGGCTCCCGCCAGTACCACAAGATGTTGTGAATAAAACTGTTGGCGAGGCTTGGGCAAGCTGTGCATAAGCAGGGATATCTACCCGCCGCAGCCCCCAGCATTCCGTTATACCCACCAAGGAGAGCTCATCCATGTTGAACGTCGCCACCGAAACCGTTGCACCCCCCGCCATTCCGCCCACCGAGACCGCCGACGCGCCCGTGACCGACGCGCGCTACGCCGACTACAAGATCATCCGCCGCAACGGCGCGGTCGTGGGCTTTGCGCCGAACAAGATCGCCATTGCCGTCACCAAGGCGTTCATCGCGGTGCAGGGGGGGCAGGCGGCGGCTTCGGCGCGCATCCGTGAGCTCGTCGAGTCGATCACCGGCCAGGTGACTTCGGCGCTGATGCGCCGCAACCCGGCCGGCGGCACCTTCCACATCGAAGACATCCAGGACCAGGTCGAACTCGCGCTCATGCGCTCGGGCGAGCACGAGGTCGCGCGCGCCTACGTGCTCTATCGCGAAAAGCGGGCCCAGGAGCGCGCCGCGCAAAAGGCCGCCGGCGTCCCCGAAATG
>CBJMYK010000102.1:0-6159 GCA_966433795.1 uncultured Thiobacillus sp.
GGTCGTTTACGTGAAGGCGGAGCGAAGTCCGCATGAGGCAAATGTAGGACATACCTTTCATGGTGTCAATAAAAAATATCACCTACGTAAAAAGTATCGCGTATTGATTTGTAACGCACAGGCTTCCCCTATAATCAACGCCACCGGGGCCAGCGGAGGCGACCAACATGATTACAAAAGAAAAAATGCGCCTGGACCTGAAATGGGCGACGCGTCAGCGTCTGCAATACATCGAGATCATGGCGTGGTACGCCGGCGTAGTGACGCGCAGCGACGTCGCCCGCGCCTTCGGCCTGTCGGATCCGGCCGCGACCAAGGACCTCAAGCTCTACGGCGACCTGGCTCCGGGCAACCTCATTTATAACCATGGCGTGTTCGGGTTCGTGCCGGGCGAAGGATTCACCGCGGCGTTCGCGGATCTCGCGCCGGCCCGCGCGCTGCCCGTGATCGCCGCGAACCTGGCAGTGGCAGGCGGCCCCTACGGCGACGCGCTGATTTACGGTCTCCCGACCGCTGCGCTGCCGCTGCCGGCCCGTCTGCCCGGCGCACGCACGGTCGCCGCGATCACGCGCGCGATCCACGGCCGGCGCAAGCTGCGGGTCAGCTACCGCTCGCTGTCGGGGCGCGACAGCCAAGCGCCGCGTATCCTGGAGCCCCACACCCTGGTCAACACCGGGCTGCGCTGGCATGTCCGGGCCTACAGCGAGGACAGCTGCGACTTTCGTGACTTCGTGCTGTCGCGGATCGTGGGCGCCGACTGTCTGGAGACGTCCGCCGCATCGGGCGAGCAATATGACGACGATTGGGTCGAGCGGGTGAACCTGCAGCTTGTTCCGCATTTGGGCCTCGACGCGGCGCGCCGCGAAAGCCTGCTGCTCGATTACGGCGCCGCAGGTGAAATCATCGAAGTGAATGTACGGCGTGCGCTACTCGGCTACGTCCTGCAGCGACTCGGCGTCGACACCACAGTCGACCACAGCATGAACCCGCACGCCTTCCAGCTGATGCTGCTCAATCGCGAGGAGATCGAGCCGTTTGCGGCGTGGGCTTTCTCCTAGCGTGATCCTGCCCGGCTCGAGGACTTTTATTCGCGCGCGCCGCGACCCTAGGCGACGAGGTCGATCAAACCGCGCAAGGACGCCGCCACCGCGCGCGAGCGGATCTCCTCGCGGTCGCCGTCGAGGCGGCAGGTGGACGACATGAGCGTGCCATCGGCAAGCGCCCAGCCGTAGCAGACGAGGCCGACGGGCTTTTGCGGCGTCCCGCCGTCGGGTCCGGCGATGCCGGAAATCGCAAGCGACGCCTGTGCATGGCTGTGTTTCAAGGCCCCGGCAGCCATCGCGCTCGCGGTCTCCTCAGACACCGCGCCGTGTCGATCGAGGAGTTCGACCGGCACGCCGAGCATCTCGGTCTTCGCCGCATTGGCGTAAGTGATGAAGCCGCGCTCGTACCACTGCGAACTGCCTGGCAGCGAGGTCAGCAATTCCCCCACCCAGCCGCCGGTGCACGATTCGGCCGTGGCGAGCATCCAGCCGCGCGCGCGCAGTTTTTCGCTGAGCACGCGGGCGAGCTCATGCAGTTCTTCTTCGCTTACGCGAGCCATTGCAGTCCTTTCATAACGATGATCGCGTAGCCCGCGGCGAGCAGGTCGTCGAACATGACGCCGAAGCCGTTTTTCAGTCGCGTGTCGGCGAGCCGGATCGGCCAGGGCTTGAGGATGTCGAACAGGCGGAACAGCACGAAAGCCGTCGCGGTCCAGAGCCACCCGCCCGGCGTAAACAGCAGGACGAGGGCGAAGGCGACGATCTCGTCCCACACGATGCCGCCGTGATCTGCCACGCCGAGCGCGCGGCCGGCGCGCGCGCAGGCCCAGACTCCGAGTATGAAGGCCGCGCCGACGAGCGCAAGACGGTTGGCGAGATCGGGGGCCGCCGCCGCGATCAGCCAGAACAGGGCCACGCCCAGCAGGGTGCCGACCGTGCCCGGCGCGCGCGGCGCGAGGCCGCTGCCGAAGCCGAACGCGAGGAGATGCGCCGGATGCGCGAAGACGAATTTGAGATCAGGCCGCAAAGTGGTCATAACCGGTGTGCGTGACGGCGAGCGGCCTGCCGTCGCCGCCGATGACCTGCAGGCCCGAGCCGGCGGTGATGCGGCCGACGCGCGTCACGGCGATTCCCACATTGGCCGCCGCATTCGACACCGCGTCGCGTTCGATGGCAGCGGCCGTGAAGCACAGCTCGTAGTCGTCGCCGCCCGCGAGGATGCAGTCGCGCGCCACCGGCTCGTGCAGATAACGCTGCAGTGCCGGTAGCGTCGGCAGGGCCGCGAATTCGAGGACCGCCCCGACCTGCGAGCGCTCGAGAATATGGCCGAGGTCGGCCATGAGGCCGTCCGAAATGTCGATGGCGCTGGACGCGACGCCGCGCAGGGCGACGCCGAGCGCGACACGCGGCGTCGGCAGGTAAAGCGCCGGCAAGACCTTCGCGGCGTCGATCTGCTCCATGAAGAGTCGGCCCTGGCGGTACGCGAGCGCCGCCGCCGCCGAGCCGACGACGCCCGACAGCCAGACGTCGTCGCCGGGCTTCGCGCCGTCGCGGCGCAGGGCCTGTCCGGTCGGCACTTCGCCGATTACGGTGATGCTGATCGTGAGCGCGCCGCGTGTCGTGTCGCCGCCGACGAGTTCGATGCCGTGCTGGTCGGCGATGCGAAAAAAGCCGCGGGTGAAGGCCTTGAGCCAAGCGTCGTCGGCGGCCGGAAGCGCGATGGCCAGCGTCGCCCAGCGCGGGTGAGCCCCCATCGCCGCAAGGTCAGACAGATTCACCGCGAGCGACTTGTGGCCGATCCCGGCGGGACTGTCCTGCGGCGCGAAATGGCGGCCCTCCAGCAGCATGTCCGACGACACCGCGAGTTGCATGCCCGGCGTCGGGGCGAGAAGCGCACAGTCGTCGCCCACGCCGAGAGCGGCACCCGGCGTCGGGCGGGTGAAGTAGCGCGCGATGAGGTCGAATTCGGTGTGGGGAAGCGGCTGCGGGCCGGAGGTTCCGGGGGCGTCGGCGCGTGCTTCCGCGCCCGGTGTCTCAGTCCTTTTTGCGCGCATGCTCGATTTCGACGGCGCGTACGTCCTGGGCAAGTTTGTCGAGCACGCCGTTGATGTATTTGTGGCCGTCGGTGCCGCCGAATTTCTTCGCCAACTCGACGCCTTCGTTGATTGCGACACGCCAGGGGACGTCAGGACAATGCAACAACTCGTAGGCCCCGATCAGCAGGATGCAGCGTTCGATCGGCGAGAGTTCGGCGACCGGGCGGTCGAGCAGCGGCGCGATGCGCGAGCTCAGCATGTCCTCTTCCTTCAGCACGCCGTAGAGCAGGGTGCGGAAGTAGGCCTCGTCGGCGCGCTTGAACTGTTCGTCCTCTTTGAGATTCGCGGCGATCAGCGTGACGTCGGCGCCGCCGATCATCCAGGCGTAGATGCCCTGCAGCGTGAATTCGCGCGCGACCTTGCGGGAGCCGGCCATCAGAGACGCTTCAGCAGGTTGGCCATTTCGACCGCCACGCGTGCGGCGTCGCGGCCTTTTTCGGCCATGCGCACGTGCGCCTGCTCCTCGGTGTCGACCGTAAGGATCGCGTTGGCGATCGGCACGCCGGTTTCGAGCTGGACGTCGAGGATGCCGCGCGACGATTCGTTCGACACGACTTCGAAATGGTAGGTGTCGCCGCGTACGACCGCGCCGATCGCGATCAGCGCGTCGTAGCGGGCGGACTGCGCCATCTTCTGCAGCACGAGCGGATGCTCGAGTGCGCCGGGCACGTCGACGAGCAGCACGTCCTCACGCGCGACGCCAAGGCGATCGAGCTCGGTTTCGCAGGCCGAGAGCAGGCCTTCGCAGATGTCCTTGTTGAAGCGGCTCATGACGATGCCGATCTTGAGCCCCTGGCCCTGGTAGATCGGGTCGAGCTCGGAAATGTCGCTGCTGGTTCCCATGGTCGTGCCTTCGTTGTTTATGCTTTTTCAGAATAGCCGGTGACTTCCAGCCCGAACCCGTCCATCGCCGGCATTTTGCGTGGGCTGGCGAGAAGCTTCATTTTGCCGACGCCGAGATCGCGCAGGATCTGCGCGCCGATACCGTAGTCGCGCAGGTCATACCTGTGGCTCGCGGCGGGCGCAGGGTTGATGCGCCCGAGCAGCGCGTCCGCGGTTTCGGGCCGATGCAGCAAGACCAGCACGCCACTTTGCGACTCCGCGATGCGCTCCATCGCGCCCATGATCGGCCACGAGTGGCCGCCGCCTGTCACGTCGAGAAAATCCATCACGCTCAAGGGCTCGTGCACGCGCACCAGGGTTTCGCGGTCGGCGTGGATCTCGCCCTTGACCAGCGCGATGTGCGTTTCCTTGGCGCATTTGTCGCGATACGCGATCAGGCGGAAGGCGCCGTAGATTGTCTGGATCAGACGGTCGGCCGCGCGCTCGACGAGGCTCTCGGTCTGGTTGCGGTAATGAATCAGGTCGGCGATCGCGCCGATTTTCAGGCCGTGTTCCTGCGCGAAGGGAACGAGGTCGGGCAGGCGCGCCATGCTGCCGTCGTCCTTGAGGATTTCGCAGATGACCGACGCGGGCTCGAGCCCAGCGAGCCCGGCGAGGTCGCAGCCGGCTTCGGTGTGGCCGGCGCGCACGAGCACGCCGCCGGGCTGGGCGCGCAGCGGGAAGATATGGCCGGGCTGGATGATGTCCGAGGGCTTCGCGTCCTTCTTCACCGCGGCACGGATCGTGACCGCGCGGTCGGCCGCCGAGATTCCGGTGGTCACGCCCTCGGCCGCCTCGATCGAGATCGTGAAGGCGGTGCCGTGCGGCGTCTGGTTGTCCGAGACCATCTGCTTCAAGCCGAGCTGGCGGCAGCGCGCGTCGGTCAGGGTCAGGCAAATCAGCCCGCGCCCGTACTTCGCCATGAAGTTGATCGCGTCGGGCGTGACGTGCTCGGCGGCCATCACGAGGTCGCCCTCGTTTTCCCTGTCCTCCTCGTCGACCAGCACGACCATGCGGCCGGCCTTCAGTTCTTCGATGATTTCGAGGGTGGAGGCGAGGCTCATCAGTCTTTGTCCGTAGGGTGGGTGAATTGCGTCATGCGCTCGACGTAGCGCGCGATCATGTCGACTTCGAGATTGACGCGGCTGCCCGGGCGCAAATGCTTGAGCGCGGTGACCTCGACCGTGTGGGGAATCAGGTTGAGCGCAAAGCGGGCGCTGTCGACGTGATTGACCGTCAGCGACACACCGTTCACGGCGATCGAGCCCTTGCGGATGATGTAGCGCGCGAGCGCGGCCGGCGCGTCGATCTCGAGCAACTGCGATTCGCCGACGCGCTCGAAGCGGTGGACCGTGCCGACGCCGTCGACGTGGCCCGAGACGAGATGCCCGCCGAGCCTGTCGGCCAGACGCAAGGCCTTTTCGAGATTGACTTCGGCGCCCGGCGTGAACCCTTCGGTACACGAGAGGGTTTCGGCGGAGACGTCGACCGTGAAGCTGCCCGCGGCGAGGCTCACGGCGGTCAGGCACACGCCGTTGACCGCGATGCTGTCGCCCGGCGCGACGTCGGAAAAATCCAGCCCGCCGCCCTCGATGACCATGCGGGCGTCGGCGCCGCGCGCTTCGTATTCGTGGATGCGGCCGATGGCCTGGATGATGCCGGTGAACATGCGTGTGAAGGCCTTCAGTGAGACCCGGCATTGTAGGCGTTTAGGGGGGGCGGGTGAACCCCGAAGCGGCGATGTGCGCGCCGATGCCGGGTGCGGGCGTGCGCCGACCGCCGGATCCGTGCCCATTTAAAGATAAGCGGGTCGTCAAGTGGTTATAATGGCGCCATGTCGAAATCGGTGATCCCTATGACGCTGCCCGAGCGCTTCGCCATTCGTGGCCGTTCCTTGCTGCCCATCGTCCAGGGCGGCATGGGCGTGGGCGTTTCGGCGCACGGGCTGGCCGGTTCGGTGGCGCATGCCGGTGCCGTCGGCACGATCGCGAGCGTCGACCTGCGTCATCACCACGCGGACCTCACGGCCGCTGCGCAGCGTTGCCGCGATCGCGACACGCTCCATCGGCTCAATCTGGTCGCGCTCGACCGCGAGATCAAGGCGGCCCTCGCGACCTCAGAGGGGCGCGGGCTGGTTG
>CBJMYK010000103.1:0-6114 GCA_966433795.1 uncultured Thiobacillus sp.
GTCTTGGTGTCGGCGGCGTCGAGTTGCACGCTCGGCAGATGCGCGACGAGGCAATCGACCGGCAGCAGCAAGGCCTGCCGACCGTCGGCATCGGATGCCTCGAGTTCGGCGAGCGTATGAGCCTCGTCCAAGGAAAAGCCGCCGGATGCGGTGCGCGTCAACCCGGTGAGGTGGGCGCCGCACCCGAGCGCGCCCCCGATATCTTCGGCCAGCGTCCGGACGTAGGTCCCGGCGCTGCACTGGACGTCGAGGACCACACGCGGCGGGGCGCATTCGAGCAGGTCGAGCGCCCGGATATGCACCCGGCGCGGCGGCCGAGCGATTTCGACGCCGGCGCGCGCGTATTCATAAAGCGGACGCCCCTGGTGCTTGAGCGCCGAATGCATCGGCGGGATCTGCTCGATTTCGCCGACGAAACCGCGGAGCGCCGCGCCGATGTCGGCGCAACTCGCCGTGACTTCGCGGGTTACGAGGACCTCGCCCTCGGGGTCGCCGGTCCGCGTCGTGACGCCGAGCCGCACGACGGCGCGATAGCGTTTGTCAGCGTCAAGCAGATAGGCCGAGAACTTGGTCGCCTCGCCGAAACACAGCGGCAGCAGGCCGTCGGCGAAGGGGTCGAGGGTGCCGGTGTGGCCGGCCTTCTTCGCGTTGAGCAGCCACTTGGCTTTCTGCAAGGCGGCATTGGACGTGATGCCGACCGGCTTGTCGAGAAGCAGGACGCCGTCGACGCGCTGACGGGCGGGCTTCAACTAACGGGCTCGCGCTGGTGCTGAAGGCTGTCGAAGGTGAAAGTCGCAATACCCATGCGGAATACCATACGTTGACGAGCGGCCAACTACGGTTTTTAGGTTGGTTCGTCTTTCGGGTGCTTGGCGTCTTCGGCGACCGCCGTCTCGATCAGCTGACTGAGCGCCATGCCGTGCTCGACTGAGCGGTCGTAGACGAAGCTCAGCTTGGGTACCACGCGCAACTGCATGCGGTGCGACAGCTGCGAGCGCAGAAAGCCGCTCGCGCGCTGCAGGCCTTGCAGACACGCCGCGTGCTCGGCTTCGCCGCCCATCGTCGTGAAATAGACCTTGGCGAACTCCATGTCGCGATTGACCTCGACCTCGGTGATCGTCAGCATGCCAACGCGCGGATCCTTTACTTCCTGCCGGATCAACTCCGGCAGTTCACGCTGAATCTGGTCGGCGACGCGGCGCGCGCGCGGGAAGTCCTTGGGCATTTACAGCGAGCGCGCCACTTCCACGACTTCGAATACTTCGAGGATGTCGCCTACCTGGACGTCGTTGAAGTTCTTGAGCGACAGACCGCATTCGAAATTGGCCTTCACTTCCTTGACGTCGTCCTTGAAGCGCTTGAGCGAGTCGAGTTCGCCCTGGTGGATCACCACGTTATTGCGCAGCACCCGCACGCCTGCGTTGCGCTTGATCACGCCGTCCGTCACATAACAGCCGGCAATGGTGCCGACCTTGGAAATGACGAATACCTGGCGGACTTCCACGGTGCCGATGACGCTTTCCTTCTTCTCTGGCGCGAGCATGCCGGACAGCGCGGCTTTCACCTCGTCCACGGCTTCGTAGATGATGTTGTAGTAGCGAATGTCGACGCCGTTGGATTCGGCCAGTTTCCTGGCCTGCGCATCGGCACGCACGTTGAAGCCGATCAGAACCGCCTTGGATGCGAGCGCGAGATTGACGTCGGATTCGGTGATCGCCCCGACGCCGCTGTGGATGATGTTGACCTTGACCTCGTCGGTCGACAGCTTGCCCAGCGCGTGCGCCAAGCCCTCGTAGGAGCCCTGCATGTCGGCCTTGAGGATGATCGGCAGATGCTGGACTTCGCCCTGACCCATCTGGTCGAACATCGACTCGAGCTTGGCGGCCTGTTTCTTCGCGAGTTGCACGTCGCGGTACTTGCCTTGGCGGAACAGCGCGATTTCGCGCGCCTTGCGCTCGTCGGGCAGCACCATCATGTCTTCGCCCGCCTGCGGGACGTCGGACAGGCCCTGGATTTCGACCGGGATCGAGGGGCCGGCTTCGGTCACGGTCTTGCCGGCCTCGTCGAGCATCGCGCGTACCCGGCCGTAGACCTGGCCGGCGAGCACCATGTCGCCGCGGCGCAGCGTGCCGGACTGCACCAGCAGGGTCGCGACCGGGCCCTTGCCCTTGTCAAGACGCGCTTCAATGACGATGCCCTTGGCGGGGCCGTCGGCCGCGGCCTGAAGCTCCAGCACCTCGGCCTGCAGCAGGATCGCGTCGAGCAGGCCGTTGATATTGGTGTTGGCCTTGGCCGACACCTCGACGAACTGGGTGTCGCCGCCCCATTCCTCGGGGGTGACGCCCTGCGCGACGAGTTCCTGGCGGATACGCTCGGGGTTGGCGTCGGGCTTGTCGATCTTGTTCACCGCGACGACCAGCGGAACACCGGCTGCCTTGGCGTGGTGGATGGCTTCGATGGTTTGCGGCATGACGCCGTCGTCTGCAGCCACCACCAGCACGACGATGTCGGTCGCCTTCGCGCCGCGCGCCCGCATCGCGGTAAACGCCTCGTGGCCGGGGGTATCGAGGAAAGTGATGACGCCCCGTTCTGTCTCGACGTGGTACGCGCCGATGTGCTGGGTGATGCCGCCGGCTTCGCCGCTCGCCACCCGGGTACGCCGGATGGTGTCGAGCAGCGAGGTCTTGCCGTGGTCGACGTGGCCCATCACGGTGACAACCGGCGGGCGGGCCTGCATTTCCGCTTCACCCGTCTCGCCCGTGTCGATCAGGAAGGCTTCCGGCGTATCGAGCGCTGCGGGTTTGCCAATATGGCCCATTTCCTCGACGACGATGATGGCGGTTTCCTGATCGAGAACCTGGTTGATCGTCACCATGCTGCCGAGCTTCATCAAGGCCTTGATGACCTCGGCGGCCTTCACCGACATCTTGTGCGCGAGTTCGGCCACGGTGATGGTTTCGGGAATGAGCACCTCGCGCACGATCGGTTCGGTCGGCGCGACGAAGGTCGTCTCCTCCTGCCCCGATTTGGACTTGCCCTTGCGGCCGCGCCAGCCGGCGTCGGGCGCGGCGCCACCGCGCGTCTTCAGGCCGCCCCGGCGACGCGCGGCGTCGTCTTTCCAGGCGCCTGCCGGTTTCTTGTCGGGACCTTTGGCGCCCTTGGCCGCCGCAGGCTTGTCGGGCTTGTGCAGCGTTTTTTCGGTCGGCGCGGCGGGGGCGGCCGGCGCAGCGGCCTTCTGAGCCTCGGCCAGCTTGGCCGCTTCGCGTGCCGCCTCGGCCTGCTTGCGCAAGGCTTCGCGTTCGAGTCGCGCCTTCGCGTCCGCGGCCTGACGTTCCTGCAGCGCCTGGTGGCGGCGTGCTTCTTCTTCGCGCGCCTTCACTTCAGCTTCGTTCAGGATCGAGGCCTTCTTGATGCGGGTGGTCTTTTTGACCGCTGGGACCTCGCCAGCCGCTTCCGTCACCGCCTTGGCAGGGGCCGGTGCGGCTTCTGCGCCCGCCGCGGGTGCGGCCGGGGCCGGTTCGAGCGCGACGGCCGGCTCCGGTGCGGGTGCCACGGCCTCGACGGCAACCGCCTCGGCGATTTGCGGCTCGACCATGGGGGTCTCGGCCTGGATCGCGGGCGCCGCCGGCGCCGCTTCCTCGATCTGGGGGGGCGGCGCAGTCGGCGCGACCGCCGCAGGCTCTGCGGCGGCGAGCGCTTCAGCCGCAAGCGTCGCAGGGTCGCGTTTCACGTAGGTGCGCGACTTGCGCACCTCGACCTGGATCGTGCGCGATTTTCCGGTGCTGTCGGTCTTGCGGATCTCGCCGGTCTGCTTGCGCGTGATCGTGATCTTGGTCTTGCCGGTTTCGGTTCCGCCGCCGCCGTGCATCTTGCGCAGATAGTCGAGCAAATGCGCCTTGTCCGCTTCGGTGACGGGGTCGACGACATCATTTTTGCTGACGCCCGCCGCTTTCAGCTGTTCAAGCAACAGCTGGGGCGGCAGTTTCAGTTCCTGGGCGAATTGTTCAACGTTCATGCAGTCCTCTTAGCCTTGGGCGAACCAGGGCGCGCGTGCGGCCATGATCAATTGTTTGGCGCGTTCGGCATCCATGGCGGCCATTTCGGTCAGCTCATCGACAGCCAGCTCGGCCAGGTCTTCGGTGGTGTGGACACCCTTGCTGGCAAGCAGGCGCGCGGTTTCGGCGTCCATCCCGTCGAGCGACAGCAGGTCGCCCGCCGAGGCTTCGACCTGCTCCTCGCCGACGATTGCCGCGGTGAGCAAGGCGTTGCGAGCGCGATTACGCAGCTCGTTGACCAGCGCTTCGTCGAACGCCTCGATTTCGAGCATCTCGTTGAGCGGGACGTAGGCGACTTCCTCGAGCGTGGAGAAGCCTTCGTCGACCAGAATCTGGGCGACTTCCTCGTCGACGTCGAGCTTCTCGATGAAAAGCTGGAGCGTCTTCTGGCTTTCGCTCGACTGTTTCTCTTCCGCGGCTTCGCGCGACATGATGTTGAGTTCCCAACCGGTCAGTTCGGACGCCAGGCGCACGTTCTGGCCGCCGCGGCCGATCGCCATCGCGAGCTGCTCCTCGTCGACAACCACATCCATGCTGTGCGTGTCCTCGTCGACGACGATGGAGCTGACTTCGGCCGGCGCCAATGCGTTGATGACGTATTGGGCGGGGTCGGCCGACCAGTGGATGATGTCGACGCGCTCGCCCGCGAGTTCGTTGGTCACCGAGGTGACGCGCGAACCCCTGAGGCCGATGCAGGTACCGATGGGGTCGATGCGCGGATCGTGCGAGACGACCGCGATCTTGGCGCGCAGGCCGGGGTCGCGGGCAGCGGCCTTGATCTCGAGCAGGCCTTCTTCGATTTCGGGCACTTCCAGCTCGAACAGCTTCATGATGAATTCGGGCGCCGTGCGCGAAAGCACGACCTGCGGGCCGCGGTTGCCGCGGTCGATGCGCAGAAGATAGGCACGCACGCGGTCGCCGACGCGCAGGTTCTCGCGCGGGATCATCTGGTCGCGGTGCAGAAAGCCTTCCACGCGGCCGGATTCGATGATCGCGTTGCCGCGGTCGATACGCTTGACGACGCCGTTGACGAGGTGTTCCTTGCGGGCGAGGAAGTCGCTGATGATCTGCTCGCGCTCGGCATCGCGGATCTTCTGCAGGATGACCTGCTTGGCCGCCTGCGCGCCGATGCGTCCGAACTCGATGTTTTCGAGCGGCTCCTCGATGTAGTCGCCGATCTCGATGTCGGGATGCTTGTCCTGGGCGTCGACCAGCAGGATCTGGTAGCCCTCGGATTCGAGTTCGGCCTCGGTCACGACCTGCCAGCGGCGGAAGGATTCGTAGTCGCCGGTTTCGCGGTCGATCGCGACGCGCACGTCGGCTTCTTCCTTGAAGCGCTTTTTGGTGGCGGAGGCGAGCGCCTGCTCGAGGGCCTCGAACACCACCTCCTTGTCCACGTTCTTTTCGCGAGCCAGCGCATCGGCCAGCATCAACATCTCACGGCTCATATTCTCTCCAGCATCGCTTCAAACCATGGGTTTGAGGCGGGCAGCGTCCACATTTCTCAAATCAACCGACATTTCCTGGCCGTCGACGATCAGCTTCACCGCGTCGTTGTCCAAGCCCAGCAGCTGACCGCTCAGGCGGCGGCGATTGTCCATCGGCACCCGCAGCTTCAGCGTCACCTGCTCACCGGCGAAGCGCGCATAGTCCTGCGGCTTGACCAGCGGACGATCGAGTCCGGGCGAGGACACTTCGAGCCTGTCGTAGTCGATGTTCTCGACCGTGAACAGGTGGGTCAGGTGATTGCTCACCGCGACGCAGTCGTCGATCGTCACGCCGCCGGGCTTGTCGATGAATATCCGCATCAGTCCTCGACCGGCACGC
Organism: uncultured Thiobacillus sp.; assembly: GCA_966433795.1. Lineage (GTDB taxonomy): Bacteria > Pseudomonadota > Gammaproteobacteria > Burkholderiales > Thiobacillaceae > Thiobacillus. The sequence continues at coordinate 5,883 of CBJMYK010000103.1, forward strand.
TCCAGCATCACCAGCTCGTAACCGAGTCCGGCGAGTACAGGCTCCAGTCGGGTGGGCAGATCGATCATTGCAAATCCGTCTTGCGCTACGGGGCAGCACAAATAAAAAATGGGCGAACCGCCCATCGTGTTAATAATTTTAAAGCGCCGAAATTATACCACCGCGGCTCGGAGACTGAAAGGGAAGATGGTGCCCGGAACCGGAATCGAACCGGTACGCCATCGCTGGCGAG
>CBJMYK010000104.1:0-6036 GCA_966433795.1 uncultured Thiobacillus sp.
CAGCGGCAGAAAGAAAAAATCCGCAGGCCAGGGCGGCTGCGGATTTCGGGAGCGTGGTGCCGCTTGTCGGATTCGAACTGACGACCTACCGCTTACAAGGCGGTTGCTCTACCAACTGAGCTAAAGCGGCGACGGGCGACATTATAGCGACGTCGGCGTTTTAAAAGCGCCTACTTGACGACTTTCAGAGCCGGCTTGCCGCGCGGCGTCGGCGAGCCATCGCCGGCCGCTGGCGGCGTCTGACTCGGCGGCTCCGGCGACTCGACGGGCTCGAAATGGAGGCCTTGGCCATTCTCACGGGCGAAGATCGCAGCTACTCGGTCCACCGGCACCGAGATCTCGTGCGAGACGCCGCCAAATCGCGCCGAAAACCGGATCCAATCGTTGTCGAGAGTCAGGCTGCGTGTGGCGTTGCTGCTGATGTTCAGCAGGATCTGCCCATCCTTGACGAAACCGGCCGGCACGCGCGTGCGGCCGTCCACGGCCACCAGAAGCTGCGGCGTGTACCCCGAGTCGGTGCACCACTCGTAGAGTGCCCGAATCAGGTAGGGTTTGGTCGAAATATCGGCCACGCGCGAAGCCCTATTGCTCCGTCGTTACTTGCGCAGCGCCTTCTCGGTCGGCGTCAGGGCACTGATGAACGCCGGCCGGCTGAACAACCGCTCGCGATACTTGAGTACCGGCGCGGCCATCTTCGGCAGCTCGATGCCGTAGTGCTCGATGCGCCAGAGCAGCGGCGCGATAGCCACATCCAGCATGGAGAACTCGTCGTTCATCAGGTACTTCTGCTTGGTGAGGATCGGCGTGAGCTGCGACAGGCTGTCGCGGATTTCCTGGCGTGCCTTGTCCGACGCCTTGCCGAGGCTGTGTTCGAGCGTATTGACGTGGCTGAACAGGTCGTGCTCGAAATTGAACAGCACCAGCCGGGCGCGCGCGCGCATCACGGGGTCGGGCGGCATCAACTGCGGATGCGGAAAGCGCTCGTCGATGTATTCGTTGATGATGTTGGATTCGGTCAGGACGAGGTCGCGCTCGACGAGCACCGGCATCTTGCCGCTCGGACTGATGCTGGCGATTTCTTCCGGCTTGTTATGCATGTCCACATCGATGATTTCGAAGTCCATGTCTTTTTCGAACAGCACGATGCGGCAGGGATGGCTGTAGGGGTCGGTACTGCCGGAATACAGGGTCATCATGACGGGGGCTCCCTCAGGTAGTGCGCGTGTGGCGTATGTTTAATGCTTAAAACGCCAACAGCCGGACACAGTCCGGCTGTTGGCGAACGGCGTAGGTACGACTCAGTGAACGTCTTTCCAGAACTCTTTCTTCAGGTAATAGGCCACCACGAAGAATACGGCCAGGAAGATCAGAACGATGACCCCGAGTTGCTTGCGCTGAACCTGAGCCGGTTCACCCATCCATACGAGATAGTTGACGAGGTCGCCGACCATCGCGTCGTATTCGGCGAGGCTGATGCTACCCGGCTTGGCGAGAGCGAGGCGCTCGATCACCTGGTGCTCGCCCTCCTTCTTGTAGACGGGGACCTGTTCGCCCTGCAGGCTCCACAGCACGTGCGGCATACCCACCTTGTCGAAAACGGTATTGTTCCAGCCGCTCGGGCGGGTTTCGTCACGGTAGAAGCCGCGCAAATAGGTGTAAAGCCAGTCGGCGCTGCGTGAACGCGCGATGACGCTCAGATCGGGCGGCGTGGCGCCGAACCAGGCCTTGCCGTCGACCTTGGTCATGCCCACCTTCATCAATTCGCCCGGTTTTTCGGCGGCGAACATCAGATTTTCCTTGATCTGATCCTCGGACAGGCCGATGTCCTGCAAGCGGATATAGCGCATCGACGAAGCACTGTGGCAGTTCAGGCAGTAGTTGACGAAGGTACGGGCCCCGCGCTGCAGCGACTCGTGGTCGGCCAAGTTTACCGGGGCCTTGTCCAGGTGAATGCTGGGGCCGGACGCGAAAGCCACAACGGGTGCGGCCACCAGCAGGAAAAGTAAATTCTTCAAGCGTTTCATTTAGCCAGTCACCCTTTCCGGTTCCGGTTTGGTTTTGTCAATCGAGGTATACCAGGGCATCAACAGGAAAAACAGGAAGTAGATGACCGAGAAGACCTGGGCGAAGATCGTCGCGATCGGCGTCGCAGGCAATAGGCCGAGGTAACCGAGACCAACGAAGGCGACGATGAAGAGCGCCAGCGCGATCTTGTAGATCGGGCCACGATAGCGGATCGACTTGACCTTGCTGCGGTCGAGCCACGGCAGGAAGAACAGCAGCACGATCGACAGTCCCATCGCCACCACGCCCGGGAACTGGGAACCGAACAGCGGCGGCACCGCGCGCAGGATCGCGTAGAACGGCGTGAAGTACCACAGCGGGGCGATGTGTTCGGGCGTCTTCAGCGGATCGGCCGGAACGAAGTTGTTGGCTTCGAGGAAGTAGCCGCCCATCTCCGGCGCGAAGAACACGATCGCGGAGAACACCATCAGGAAGACGATGACACCGACGATGTCCTTCACCGTGTAGTAGGGGTGGAAGGGGATGCCGTCGAGCGGAATGTGGGTGACCGGGTCCTTCTTCTTCTTGATCTCGATGCCGTCCGGGTTGTTGGACCCGACTTCGTGCAGCGCAACCAGGTGCACGGCGACCAGCGCGATCAGCACCAGCGGCAAGGCAATGACGTGGAACGCGAAGAAGCGGTTCAGGGTGGCGTCCGAAATGACGTAGTCGCCCCGGATCCAGATCGACAGGTCTTCCCCGATGAAGGGCACGGCAGCGAACAGGTTGACGATCACCTGGGCGCCCCAGAAGGACATCTGGCCCCACGGCAGCAGGTAGCCGAGGAAGGCTTCAGCCATCAGCGCCAGATAGATCAGCACGCCGAAGATCCAGATCAGTTCGCGCGGCTTGCGGTAGGAACCGTACATCAGGCCGCGGAACATATGGAGGTAAACGACGACAAAGAACATCGAAGCGCCGGTCGAGTGCATGTAGCGAATCAGCCAGCCCCAGTCGACGTCGCGCATGATGTACTCGACGGACGCGAAGGCGAGTTCGGCGTCCGGCTTGTAGTTCATCGTCAGGAAGATGCCGGTCACGATCTGCAGCACCAGAACCAGCAGCGCCAGCGAGCCGAAGAAATACCAGAAGTTGAAGTTCTTGGGCGCGTAGTACTCGGACAGATGCGCCTTATAGGTAGCGGTGAGCGGGAATCGGTCGTCGACCCAACCCATCATTTTTTGCAGGGCAGACATTTATTTAAGCTCCTTTTGCGTCTACACCGATCAGCAGCTTCGCGTCGCTGAGGTATTGATGAGGCGGAATCACCAGGTTGGTCGGGGCGGGAACGCCCTTGTACACGCGCCCTGCCAGGTCGAAGCGCGAGCCGTGGCAGGGGCAGAAGAAGCCGCCTGGCCAGTCGGCGCCCAGATCGGCGGCGCCGACGTCCTTACGGTAAGTGGGAGAGCAACCCAGGTGGGTGCAGATGCCGACGGCGACCAGCAACTCGGGTTTGATCGAACGGGTCGGATTCTTGCAGTACTCGGGTTGTTGGGCCATCTCGCTTTTGGGGTCGGCAAGTTGGGCGTCCAGGGTCGCAAGCTTGCCGAGCATGTCCTTGGTGCGGTTGACGATCCACACCGGCTTGCCGCGCCACTCGACGGTGAGGAGCATGCCGGGTTCGATCTTGCTGATATCGACTTCGACCGGCGCCCCGGCCGCCCGGGCGCGCGCGCTCGGCATCATGCTCATCACCAGAGGAACGGCAACGCCCGCCACTGCGACGCCGCCAACGGCGCTGGTCGCAGCGATCAGGAATTTTCGTTTACGTGTGTCCACTTTTTGCCCATCGGCTTCCTGGCTCATTGTTTCCCTAACCCTGAACGTGTTGCGATAAAGCCGCCATTCTAACCAAATTGCGCGGGCCTCCGGAAGCCCGTCGTGGCGCCTGCGCAACGCTTTTGCGCCTGCGCTATACTGCGCGACGGGCAAATCCACCCCAAGTCTCTGAATTTAATAAGATATGCATATACGGAAATTCTGGTTGCTTTTCGCTCAGTCCGTCACGGTCGCGCTGGGTGTGCTGGTGGTCGTCGCACTCTTCAAGCCCGATCTTCTGCAATGGCGCAGCGAGAGCCCGAATCTCACGATTCAGCAGGCGCGTCCGCAACGCGGCGGAGTCGTTGCACCGACTGAATCCTTCGCGCCTGCGGCACAAAAAGTCATACCCTCGGTCGTCAACGTTTTCACCCAGCAGAAGGTTCGCAACCCGACACACCCGGCGTTGCAGGATCCGATTTTTCGCTATTTCTTCGGCGATCGGCTCGACGCGCGGCCGCGTGAGGTTTCAAACCTCGGTTCGGGTGTCATCGTCACGACCAACGGCTACATCCTCACCAACCATCACGTCGTCGAGGCAGCGGACCAGATCGAAGTCGCCTTGGCCGACGGGCAGACGGTCCCGGCCCGGGTGATCGGCGCCGACCCCGAGACCGACCTCGCGGTATTGAAGATCGACGCCGACAAGCTGCCCGCGATCACCTTCGCGGACGCCGACAGTCTCAAGGTCGGGGATTGGGTGCTGGCGGTCGGTAATCCCTTCGGCGTCGGGCAGACGGTGACGGCCGGAATCGTCAGTGCGCTCGGACGGACGCGCCTGGGCATCAATACGTTCGAGAACTTCATTCAGACCGACGCGGCGATCAACCCGGGCAACTCCGGGGGCGCGCTCGTCGACTCGGCCGGCAATCTCGTCGGCGTCAATAGCGCGATCTATTCGCGCACAGGCGGCTCACAAGGTATCGGCTTCGCCATTCCGGTGAGCATCGCGCGCCAGGTGATGGAGCAAATCATCAAGTCCGGGAGCGTGACGCGCGGCTGGGTTGGGGTCGAGGTTCAGGATCTAACACCCGAGCTCGCCGAGTCGTTCAACCTGCGCGACGTCGAGGGCGCGTTGATCGCAGGGGTCCTCAAAGGCGGACCAGCCGACGTGGGCGGGGTGCGCCCGGGCGACATCCTGCTCGCTGTCAACGGCCATAAGGTGACCGACTCGGCGTCGCTGCTCAACCTCATCGCCGAACTCAAACCCGGCGCCAACGCCAAGCTGACCATCGCGCGCAAGCAACAGTCGCTCGATCTCAAGGTCGAAGTGGGGCGGCGGCCGATGCAGCGTGCGCTGCCGGTACCCGAGCCCGCCCTCGAGTAAGGGGAACGCGGAATGCGCCGTCCGGACGGGCGGCGCTTCTAGGACGCCCGCCCTGGTCGCTCACACACGGATATAGGTCCAGCCCTGCTGGAGGCGGGTGACGATCTCGCCGATCGCAGTCGGTGCGGTACGCGTCGACGGCAGGAGCTCGACGCGTTGTCCCTCGCTTGCATAGCGCGCAATCGACTGGCCGCATGCGACCCAGTGCAGGTTGACGTGCCGCGCCTTCATTTGCGCCATGCGCTCGGCGTAGGGGCTGTGCCCCACCCGCAACAACTCGATGCCGCGGCTGTTCGCGACAACTTCGAGCTGCATCGGTCGCCGCTGCCGTTCGGCATTGGCAAGCAGGCGTTCGGCCCGGTCGAGCACAGCCCGCATCTTGTCGGGGGCGGCGGAGTCGAGATGCAGCAGGACCCGGTTGGGGTCAACCTCGCGCGCCAAGCTGACGACCTGATAGCCGTCGGGCAACGCAAGCAGGCGGGTCGCGGCGGCCGCGTCGCTTTCGATGCCACGCAAGGCCCAGCCCCCGAGGCCCGCTGCGAGCATGAGGCAGCCGAAGGCGCAGCGACGCACCAGGCGGCGGCGCGGGAGAGAGCGCGCGCCATGCGGCGGCGCGGGTGGCCTTGCATACGCGAGTTGCACCATGCTTTTCAGACTGCGCAGGGTGCAGACGCGCTGTGACAGCTCGCTGTCCTCGCGCATGCGCGCGACCAGGGACTCACTCTCGGAAACGGCGAGCTCTCCATCGACAAAAGCCTGCAGGATTTCGTCGGACACAACAGATTTCATTTCACCCTCCTTAGCGACGGCTCGGTGTGGACCGTGTT
>CBJMYK010000105.1:0-5905 GCA_966433795.1 uncultured Thiobacillus sp.
CAGCTTGCCGACGAAGGAGACTGCGACGCTCGCGGACTTGCCTGCCTTGGCCATCCACTCGCGTAGTGCGGAAATCGTGATTTCCCGGCCGATGATGATGAGGCCGATCAGCGGCGCGACACGGTCGAGGTCGATCAGAACGATGAGAGCCGCAGCGACCATGAGCTTGTCGGCGACCGGGTCGAGAAACGCGCCGAACGCCGACGTCTGGCCGAGCGCGCGGGCGAGGTAACCGTCGAGCCAGTCGGTCAGCGCGGCAACGCCGAAGAAAAGCGCTGCCAGCAGATTCGCCTGCGGGGCCGTCACCCAGCCGTCGGGCAGATAGAACACGCCTGCCATGAGCGGAATGAACAGGATGCGCAGCCAGGTCAGCAGGTTGGGGAGATTGAGCGGCATCGGGTCAATGGAGCGCGTTATAGATGGTTTCCGCCAATTCTCGGCTGATACCGTTGACCGAGGCAAGGGCGTCCACGCCGGCGTTGCGCACGCCCTGCAGGCCGCCGAAGTGTTCGAGGAGTTGTTTGCGGCGCTTGGGGCCGATGCCGGCGATGTCCTCGAGCGTCGATTGCACGCGCGCCTTGCCGCGTTTGGCGCGGTGGCCGGTGATGGCGAAGCGGTGGGCCTCGTCGCGTACCTGCTGGATCAGGTGGAAGCCGGGGTGGTCCTTGGCCAGCTTCAACTCGCGTCCATCGGCGAAGATCAGCGTTTCGAGGCCCGGCTTGCGCGCTTCGCCCTTGGCGACGCCGAGCAGCGGAACCTCGTCCAAACCGAGTTCGGCCATGGCCGCGGCCGCCATCGCGACCTGTCCTTTTCCGCCGTCGATCAGGAGCAGGTCGGGCAGGACGCCGTTCTCCTCCACACTGCGGTGGAAGCGCTTGATCAGCGCCGCGTGCATCGCGGCGTAGTCGTCGCCCGGGGTGATGCCCTCGATGTTGTAGCGCCGGTAGTCCGATTTCTTGAGGTCGTCGCCTTCGTAGACGACGCAGGACGCGATCGTCGCCTCGCCCATGGTGTGCGAAATGTCGAAGCATTCGATGCGGCTGAGCATCGGCAATTCGAGCGTGTCGCGCAGGGCCGCGAGCCGTTGCGACTGGTTGGCGCGGTCCGCGCTGCGGCGCTCGGCCGAAAGCCTGGCGTTGGCCTGCGCCATCGCGAGCCAGACACGGCGCTCGCCGGTGACGCGATGTTGCAGCGTGACCTTCTTGCCGGCCTGTTCGCTCAACAGGGACTGTAGCGCCGCGCTGCCGATCGCTTCGCTCACCAGGATGCGTGCCGGAATGGGGTGGTCGAGGTAGTGCTGGGCGACGAAGGCGTCGAGCGCTTCGGCCGGCGTCGCACCCTCGCTGTGCTGCGGAAAGAAGCTGCGATCGCCGAGATGCCGGCCACCGCGGATCATCGTGAGGTTGACGGCGATGACGCCGCCGGCCTCGGCGACGGCGACCACGTCGGCGTCGGCCTCGCTGCCCGTGGTGTCGACGAACTGCTTTTCGCGCACGGTCGCAAGCATACGCAGCCGGTCACGCAGGTAGGCCGCGGTCTCGAAATCGAGGTTCTGAGCAGCGGCGTTCATCTGGGCCGTGATTTCCTCGGTGAGCGCAGTGGCTTCGCCCCGGAGCAGGAGGGCGGCCTCGGCGACGTCACGGGCGTAGGTTTCCGCGGCGATGAGCTTGACGCAGGGCGCACTGCAACGTTTGATCTGATGCAGCAGACAAGGCCGCGACCGGGCTCCGAATACCGTGTCTTCGCAGGTGCGCAGCTGGAACACCTTCTGCAGGAGCTGGATGCTCTCGCGCACGGCGTAGGAATTGGGATAGGGCCCGAAGGCCTGATCGCTTTTTTTCGGCGTGCCGCGGTAGAAAGCCAGTCGCGGGTAGCGGTGCCCGGTGAGCAGCAGGTAAGGGTAGGACTTGTCGTCGCGGAACAGGATGTTGAAGCGCGGCTTGAGGCCCTTGATCAGGTTGTTCTCGAGCAGCAGTGCTTCGGCCTCGGTGCGCGTCACCGTCGTGTCGATATGGTCGACGCTTTTCAGCATCAGCCGGATGCGCGGGCTCTGGTCGTTCTTGAGGAAATAACTTGCGACGCGTTTTCTGAGGTCCTTCGCCTTGCCGACGTACAACACGCCACCGGCCGCATCGATCATGCGGTAGACACCGGGCAGGGTGGGCAGCGAAGCGAGAAATTCCTTGTCCACGCTCACGGTTGACGGGTGCCGCGAGAATGCGGCGCGGAGTCGGTCACGCCGACAGGGTTAGCAAAAAAAACCGATGCGTCTTGGAGCGATTCTGTAGCAAATCATTCCTCGTCCAGCAATTTTCCGGCGATCGCCCAGTTCTCGTCCGGAAGCTCCTCGAAGGCGATGTAGGTGTACGAGGCCGGCTTGCCGGCGTGGCGCTCGAGCGTCGCGGTGATCTCCTCGGCGACCTTCTTTTTCTGCTCGCGCGTCAGCGTCCCGGCGAGCTTGATGGTGACGACAGGCATGGTCAGTCCTTGCGTTGGATCTGGGTGAACACCGCCGCGAACATCTCGGGCGTCAGGCGGCGGGTCTGGGTATTGTAGCGGGAGCAGTGGTAGCTGCTGACGAGGCGCCGGCCGCCGGGCAGCGGATAGTCGCTGGCGTGGGCGAAGGGGTAATCCTTGAGCTTGAGCCCGAGCGCCCGCAGTACGGACTGGTGCGCGATCTGGCCCAGCGCCAGGATCGTCGCGCCCTCGGGCAGGGCCGCGAGCTCGGCGGCGAGATAGCCGTTGCAGGCGCGTATTTCGCCCGGTTCCGGCTTGTTCGCCGGCGGCAGGCATTTCACCGCGTTGGTGATGCGGCAGCCGCTGAGTTCCAGGCCGTCGTCGCGCGCGCGCGATTCGGGCGCGCTCGCGTAGCCGAAGCGGTGCAAGGTCTCGTACAGCAGGATGCCCGCGTGGTCGCCGGTGAAGGGGCGTCCGCTGCGGTTGGCCCCGTGCATGCCGGGCGCGAGGCCGACGATCAGGAGGTTCGGCGCTGCGTCGCCGAAAGGCGGCACCGGGCGGGCGTGATAATCGGGATGGCGCGTGCGCACGGTGTCGAGAAAGGTCGCGAGGCGCGGACAGGCGCGGCAGTTGGGGTCGAATTGCATCGGTCGGAATTGAAAATGCCCCACGGCGGGGGCATCGATTGTATGCGCGATGCGGCTCAGCTTTCGATCGGGCCTGCGGCGGTCTGCATGTAGTTCTGCTCGCCCATGCGGTTGACGAGGTCGAGCTGGGTTTCGAGATAGTCGATGTGCTCTTCGGTGTCCGATTGAATGCCCACCAGGATTTCGCGTGAGACGTAATCCTTGACGGCTTCGCAGTGCGCGATCGCCTCGACATACAGCGCGCGGCCCGTGTATTCGAGCTTGAGATCGCAGTTCAGGCATTCGACGACGTTCTCGCCGATCATGAGTTTGTTGAGGTCCTGCAGGTTGGGGAGGCCGTCCAGGAAGAGAATGCGCTCGATGAGCTTGTCGGCGTGGCGCATTTCCTCGATCGACTCCTCGTACTCGTGCTTGCCGAGTGCATTGAGACCCCAGTTCTTGTACATGCGGGCGTGCAGAAAATACTGGTTGATGGCGGTCAGTTCCACCGTCAGTGCCTTGTTCAGATACTGGATAACTTTCTTGTCGCCTTTCATGCTTCTCTCCTGATAGTTAAAGGTCCCCGAACACGCCGATGGCTAAATGGCGTTATAGGCTAGGTGGCTGGAGGGCGAAGCGGGGTTTCCGCCATTCTTAGGAAGAAGGACGGACTAGGCAAGCGAAGAAAGAGTTCCGGCGGTCCGGAAGGGCGGAGTCAGGCGGCCATCAAGGCGGCGCAGCAGGCGTTTTCCTGGCGAACGTCGGCCACGGCCTCGCGCAGCACCTCCTTGGCGCAGCGGCCGCACTTGCCGCACTGGGTCGCGACACCGAGCTCCTGGCTCAGTTCGCGCATCGTACAGACGCCTTCGGTCCGCACGAGTCGGCGGATGTCGGTATCGGTGACACCATGGCAAAGGCAGACGTACATGGAATTTCTCCGGGCAGGATCAATTGATTCACAGTTTAAATAAATGAGAATGATTGTCAATAGGGTTATCGTTTGATTTTCGCGGTCGGTCGGCACGGCCGGCCACAAAAAAAAGCCCGCCGGCGCCCAGGTCGTGAGCACGGCGGGCTGCATCGCGGCCGTGGGTGGCCGCGATGGGAGAGCGCGTCAGAACTGGTAGCCGACGCCGAGGTTGAAGCCGTTCTGGTTCTGGCCGTTGTCGTTGTCCTGGTGCTGATAGTCGGCCTTGACCACCACGTCGGGATGCGGCCAGAAGTTCACGCCGGCGTCGATCTGTTTCTTTTCGCTGTCGGCGCTGTCGCCTGCGGTGTTGTCCCACAGGTTGTAGCGGGCGAAGACGCCCCACTGTTCGGATAGCTTGAACGAGGGCTCGATGTACCAGCCGAGCTGCTTGTCGGCGCCGATCGCTTCGGGCCCGCTGCCGTCGAGGTTCCACTGCGAATACAGCGCTTTCAGGCCGAACGGGCCCTTGGTGAACACGCCATGGACTTCGGCCAGCGTCGCGCTGCCGGCGTTTGCGTCGAGACCCTGGGTCATGTCGCCCTGGTATTGCAGCGAGCCGCCCAGTTCCAGCCCCGGCATGCCGGTCCACTTCAGGCGCGCGGTATAGGCGAGGTCGTTGGCCTTGGCGTTGCTCGTCTTCTGGCGGCCGTCGCGTGGTTTGTAGCTCTTCGCCGCGGTCGTCCCCAGGCCCTCGTGGACCGCGAAGTCGTAGCCGAAGCCGCCGCCGAGGTCGCCCGAGACCGCGGCGCCGCCCGCCCACCAGGTCGCCGGAATGATGTTGCTCTCGATCGGATTGCGCTCGACGCCGTAGAAAGTCGGCGGCTCGTGCGTCTCGTTGATCAGGCCGACCGGCAGCAGGAAGAGGCCGCCCTTGACGCGATGGTGTGCGGTGAGGTCGTATTCGACGTAGGCCTGCTCGAGCTCGATCTCGCCGTTCTTGCCCTCGCCGGCGATGCTGTGCTCGACCTCGACTTCGGAGAAGAAACGCGTGCGTTCGTTGAAGGTGTGACCGAAGAACAGTACGAAGCGATGCAGGTCGAATTCTTCCTTGCCCGCCGCACCGCCCTCGCCATCGAGGTTGTTGTAATGCAGTTCGCCGTAGCCGCCGATGCGTGTGTTTTCGGTCCAGCTCGCGCCGCCCGCGGCAGCCGTGCGTGACACCTCCTCCACCTGCGCGCTGGTGGCCGTGACCTTCTGCTCGGTGCTCTGGAGCTGGCCTTTCAGCGCCTGATTCTCGGCTTCGAGCGCGTTCAGGCGGCTTTCCATCGCCTTCAGGCGCTCTTCGACGCTCATGTCGGCCCATGCAGGTGCGGCCAGGGCCGACAGCAGCGCCACGGCGAGCGTGGTGCGTTTCAATCCGTACTTCATTTACTACTCCCCTTGTTGCAGTTGAAAAAGAGCTGGCTTGGGGCGGTCGCCCTGGCTGGCGGGTAAAAAAAATCAGGTGGAACGTGCCGGTTTGCGATGCATCGCGTGCGCGGGCGGGCGTCGCCCCTGGCGCACGTGAACGAGCCCCGCGAGCGGCACGGCGAGACCGGCGATCCAGTGCGTGAGCGGCAGCCACGCCTCGTTGGCCTCGGACGCGAAGTAATAAAGCGCGTAGCCGCTCACGGCGAGCCACGCCGTCATCGCGAGCATCGGCAGGCCGGTGCCGAGGTTCTTGCCGCGCTTCCACGCGAGCCGCACGTGATTGGTCGCAAGCGAACCGACGGCGACCAGCGCGAGCATCGCCATCAGCCCGTGCAGGCGGAGCCACCAGGCTTCGAGCGGGTGCGCCTCGGGGCCGAAGTCGCCTTCGACGCGTAAAAAGTAATGGAACGCCAGCCACACCGCGCCGCTCGTCCAGAGCAGG
>CBJMYK010000106.1:0-5887 GCA_966433795.1 uncultured Thiobacillus sp.
ACAGTCCGCGTCGTCGAAACATTGAAGGCGCGCAACGAATTGCTCGACTACTGTATCGTCGGCGAACCGACGAGCGCCGCGGAATTCGGCGACACGATCAAGAACGGACGGCGCGGCTCGCTCTCCGGCACCCTGCGCATCAAGGGCGTGCAAGGGCATATCGCCTACCCGCATCTGGCGAAGAACCCGATCCATCTCGCCGCGCCGGCGATCGCCGAACTCGCCGAGACGATGTGGGACGAAGGCAATACCTACTTCCCGCCGACGACCTGGCAGATTTCGAATATCCACGCCGGCACCGGCGCCACCAACGTGATCCCGGGCGTGGTCGAGATCCAGTTCAATTTCCGTTTTTCCACCGCGAGCACGGCCGAGGGCCTGATGGACGCCGTGAACGAGATCCTCGACAGCCACGGCCTCGACTACGAGATCGACTGGAGCTTGTCGGGCAAGCCCTTTCTGACGCCGCGCGGCCCCCTGTGCGAGCGGCTGTCCGAAGCGATCCACGAGATCACCGGGATCACGCCCGAGCTCTCGACCACGGGCGGCACCTCGGACGGGCGTTTCATCGCCGACATCTGTCGCGAAGTCGTCGAGTTCGGCCCGCTCAACATGAGCATTCACAAACTGAACGAACACGTCGCGCTCGAAAACATCGAGCAGTTGGCGGCGATCTACGAAAAGACGCTGGAAAAACTCCTGGGCGGGACCGATGAGCGCGTTTGACGACACCGAATCCCTGATCACGGTTCGCGACTGGTTGCGCTTCGCGGTATCGCGCTTCAATGAGGCCAAGCTCTTTTTCGGCCACGGCTCCGACAACGCCTTCGACGAGGCCGCCTACCTGATCCTGCACACGCTCCATCTGCCCCTCGACCGGCTCGAGCCTTTTCTCGACGCGAGCCTGACCCACGGCGAATCCGAGGCGGTGCGCGCGGTGCTCGAACGGCGCGTACGCGAGCGCGCGCCGGCCGCCTACCTGACGCACGAGGCCTGGCTCGCCGGACACCGTTTCTATGTCGACGAACGCGTGATCGTGCCACGTTCCTTCATCGCCGAATTGCTGGAGGACCAGCTCGCGCCGTGGATCGAGGACGCCGATCGGGTTACCGACGTCCTCGACCTGTGCACCGGCTCGGGTTGTCTCGCGGTGCTTGCGGCGCTCGCCTTTCCCGCGGCCGCGGTCGACGCCGCGGACCTGTCCAAGGACGCGCTCGCGGTCGCCGCCAGGAACCTCGCCGACTACGATCTCGGCGCCCGCATCGAGCTGCTCGAATCCGACCTGTTCTCCGCGCTCGGCGGCCGTCGCTACGACCTCATCATCAGCAATCCCCCTTACGTCAATGCCGAATCGGTCGCCACGCTGCCGCCCGAGTATCGGGCGGAGCCGGCTCTCGCGCTGGGCTCGGGCGACGACGGCCTCGACGCGACGCGCAAGATACTCGCCGCCGCCGCTGACCACCTCAAGCCGGGCGGACTGCTGGTCGTCGAAATCGGCCACAACCGCGATGCGCTCGAGGCCGCGTATCCCACCCTGCCCTTCACCTGGCTCGACACCGAAAGCGGCGACCAGTTCGTGTTCTTGCTGCGGCGCGAGGACCTCGCCGGCCGGTTCTGAGCCTTTACTCCTACTAGCCCCCTACTAGCGGCGCACGGGTTGCGCGTCGTCAGTCTGCTGACCTGCCAGCATGGCGGCGAAGGCTTCCGCCGTCTGCGGCCTCCCCATCAGATAGCCTTGACCGAATTCGCATCCGTGGTCGCGCAAAAAGTCGTACTGCTCGACGCTTTCGATGCCCTCGGCGATGACCTCCATCTCGAGCCCCTTTGCCAGCGCGAGGATCGCCGTAACGATCTGGGTCTCGCTCTTTTGTACAGGAATCCCGCGCACGAAAGACTGATCGATCTTCAGCGCGTGGAAGCGCAGTTGATTGAGATAGCTCAGGCTCGAATAGCCGGTACCGAAATCGTCGAGCACCAGCCGCACGCCCCGCCCGCGCAGGGTGTCCAGGGCGCTTTGGACCGCGTCGGTCATGATGAGCATCACGTTCTCCGTGATCTCGAGTTCGAGACAGTCGGGCTGCAGACCGCTGCGTGCGAGCGCCTCGTCGACCGCCTTGACCAGACGCCCGCTCTCGAACTGGCGCGTCGAGATGTTGACCGACAACGTCAGGTCGGTTGCCCTGCCCTGTTGTTGCCATGCGCGTAATTGGGCGCAACCGGCCTGCAGCACCCAGTCGCCGAGCGCGACGATGAGTCCGGTGTCTTCGGCGGCCGAGATCAAGGCTGTCGGCATGATCAGCCTGCGCTGGGGGTCCTCCCAGCGCAGCAAGGCCTCGGCGCCCACGATGCGGCGGCTCCGGAGGTCGACGATGGGCTGGTAGTAGAGCACCAGTTCCTTCCGCTCCAGAGCCTGGCGCAGCTGCGTGTCGAGCGTGAGCCGCTCGACGACCCGCTCGGTCTGTTGCGCGTGATAGAACAGGAAGCGATTGCCGCCCTGCTCCTTCGCCTGGTACATCGCCGTGTCGGCGTGCTTGAGCAGGGCGTCGAGCGAGTCCGCGTCTTCGGGGTAGAGCGCGATGCCGATGCTGGCGCTGGTGTAGAGTTGTGTGACGCCGATGTCGACCGGCGCGACCAGCGCGCCGAGCAGCCTGGCCGCGACCCGCTCGGCATCGGAATCGCGCGTGATTTCCGAGACGACGACGACGAATTCGTCTCCCCCGAAACGACTCAGATGATCGTGCGCGCGCAGCACCGACTGCAGGCGCTTGGCGATCTGCTGCAGCAACAGGTCGCCGGCGCCGTGGCCGAGCGCGTCGTTGACGTTTTTCAGGCGGTCGACGTCGACGAAAAGCAACGCAAGGCGTCCACTCGATCCATTGAGTCTGCGCAGTGCCTGGCTCAGGGTGAGGCGGAACGCTTCGCGGTTCGGCAATCGCGTCAGGGCGTCGAAATACGCGAGCCGGTTGAGATGCCGCTGCGCCTCCTCGCGTTGCTCGACCTCCACTTGCAGCTGATCGGCGCGACGCTGCAGTTCTCCGGTCTGGCGCTCGACCTTATGGCGCAGCAGGCCTACGACTGCAAGAGCGAGGACGAGCAGGCCTCCCCCCGCGCCGATCAGCCAGGGCAACCAGCTCGGCACGCGTTCATCCGCAGGCGCGGAAAGCCAGCGACGCAGCGACGCATAATAGGCCGAATCGGGGTCCGCCTTGAGGCGGGCGAGTTCACGGTCGAGCGTATCGAGCAGTGTCGGGTCCGCGTTCTTCGGCGCGGCGTAATGGACGAACACGGGATTGAAGACGATTCCTGTCGCGACCACGCCGGGCGGGCTCGCATTCACGGCGGCGAACACGCGATTGACCGCACCGGCGTCGGCGCGGCGCTCGACCAGCGCGCGCACGACCGCGGGAAAATCGTCGACGTAAACGGGTGTGAACGACGCGTCGAACTGCTTGGCCAGCTCGATCAGGGCTTGCGATTGGGTGGCACCCCGCACCAGCGCGACGCGCCTGCCCTTGAGTCTTGGCAAGGAATCGATCGGGACGTCCGCACGCCGGAAAATCATGGCCCAATTCGCGATCAGGCTTTCCTGGCTGAAGCGGACGAATCGCGCGCGATCTTCGCTGTAACCCATAGCCGCGAGCAGATCGATCTCGCCGCGTTCGAGGCGATCGACAAGATCGTCGACCGGCGCGCTCACATAGCTGACTTCCCAGCCTTCGCGCTGCGCGACCGCGCGGATGACGTCGATGGAAATGCCACGCGGGATCCCGTCCACCCCGGTTGAAACGATGGGCGGATTTTCGAACACGCCGACGCGGACCGGAACGGCGTGGGCGACCGATTCCGGGGTAAGCGAGAAGAGGCAGGCGAGCCAGACCTGCAAAAGGATGCGGTACACCACGCCAGTTCGTATCCTTGGATCAAAGCGCCGCGCGGGCGCTCGAATCGGTGTCCGTTATCGCATCAGTATAGGTAGCGGCCGGCGCGTCGGCGACGTGGGCGGGGACTTCGTGCCGGATCCGCGCCGCTGCGGCGCGCCAGCGCACCAGGTCTGCCGCGATGCGGTCGGCGAGGCGGCGCGCCGCCGTGCAGACGGCAGCCCCGGGGGCCTCACCGATGCCTGCCGACCCGATTTCGATGCCGTAGAGCTCGAGCTTGGGCGGCAGGCTGCCGAGCGCCTGAGCGAGGGAGAGCGCAGCGAAGACGCCGAAGCCATGGCTGGAAAGGCCTTGCGGGTAGGCCAGCCAGCTGGCCTGGTCGAAGCAGCGGACTGCCCCCGCCTCACCGGCCCCGTGCATGGCGTCGATCAGGATGGCGTGGGCGGTATTCTCGAGCAGGGAAACGAGGGCCGCCCCCGGCCGGTCGAGCTTCTCGACCGCGACACCTTCGCCGCCGGCCCCGGCCCCGCGCAGCGCGTCGATGACCAGCCAGCCGGCCTGATCGTCGCCCGAAGGCGACCCGATCCCGACTATCCGCACCTTCACGTTCGCTCGACGCCCAGGCGCAGAAAGTGGGTGGCGCAGGAGATGCATGGGTCGTAGTTGCGGATGAGCTTTTCGCAATGCAGCCGCAGCGCCTCGTCCGGCTGGTCGAGCCCGAATCTCTGCAGCGACAGGCGCAGATCCGCTTCGATGCGCCCTTGATTCTGGCTCGTCGGCGGGACGATGCGGGCGCTGACCACCCGGCCCTCGGCGTCGATCTCGTAGCGATGCCACAACAGCCCGCGTGGCGCCTCGGTCGCCCCCGTCGCGATTCCCGCGCGCGGTACGACGGCTACCCAGGGCGACTCCGGTTCACGGTAGTCGGCGAGCAGCGCGTGTGCTTCGTGCACTGCCAGCAGGATTTCGATCGCGCGCGCGGCGAGGCCGTGGAACACATTGCGGCTCGGAATCTCGATGGCGCATTCTGCGACCAGCGCCTGAACGTTCGCTGGCAGACGGTCGCGATTGAGATTGAGCCGCGCGAGCGGGCCGACCAGGTAAGGCTCGCCCTTATAGGTGCTATAGAGCGCGGTCGAATGCGGCAGATGGTGCTCGCGGAAATTTCGTTCGAAGTCGTCGACGCCGACCGCGAGGCCGTCGTCCGCGTGGAGATCGCCCGCTTCGATCGCATAGGCGCCGGGATGACGCAAGGCGACCGAAACGAAGGATTGTTCCTCGTCGAGGACCGGAATCGCTGCCGCCCAGCGCACCAGCTCCTCGGCGTCGCCGATCGCCGCACGCAGCTTGTCGCGCATTTCGGCGATCTGCACGACGCTTGGCGCGGCGTGAAAGCCGCCGATTCGCAAACCGACCGGATGCACCGAGCGTGCGCCGAACAGGTCGATGAGGTCGTTGCCGAGCCGTTGGAGACGCAGGCCGCGGCGTACCGCATCGGGCGCGATGCGCGCGAGTTCGATGGGGCTGCTGGAGCGGGAAAAATCCGGCGCGGCGAGCAGGTGAATATGCAGGCTGTGGCTCTGGATCCACTCGCCGCAGTAGAAGACCCGGCGCATCGCGCGCGCCCAGGGACCCAGCTCGACCGCGAAAAGCCGCTCCAGCGCCTGCGCGGCCGTGACCTGGTACGCCACCGGGCAGATGCCGCAAATGCGCGCGACCATGTCGGGAATCTCTCCATAGTGGCGGCCTTCGAGGAATTTTTCGAAAAAGCGCGGCGGCTCGAAAATCCGCAGACGCAAATCCTTGATCTGCCCCGCCTCGATCTGAAGGTCGAGCGCGCCCTCACCCTCGACCCGCGTCAGCACCGGAACGTGGATGCGGACGCTGCGTTGCGTCTCAGACATCGCGCTTCACCTTCTCGGCCGCGGCGAGGAAGACGGGCGCGCGGCTGTTGATCGACTCGAAGCGCTGCACGAGCGCGACGGGACCGAGTCCGAGATCGGCGAAAC
>CBJMYK010000107.1:0-5847 GCA_966433795.1 uncultured Thiobacillus sp.
ATCGCGGCATTGGCGAGCAGCATGCGCGCTTCCGACAGCTTGCCGGCCTGCCACGCGGCGACACCGAGGGCGTGCGCGCGGTTGGCGTCGCCGGCGATGAAGCGATCGAGCACTTCGCGAAAGCTGCTGTCGGGCTCGGCACCGTGGATCGTGTGCGCGACTTCGCCGCGCCAGAAGAATTTCACGGTCGGTACCGAATTCACGCCGAAGCGGTGCGCGAGTTGCGGAAGCGCCTCGGCGTTCAGCATCACCAGCAGGAATTTGCCGCCATATTCGGCAGCGAGCTTGACCAAACGGGGCATCAGGATGAAGCAGGGGCCCGCCTTGGGTGTCCAGAAGTGCACCAGCACCGGCCCCTTGTGCGAGTTTTCCAGAACCAGGCGATTGAAGTTTTCGGCGCTGGCGTCGAATACGTGCGGCGAGAGCGTCATCAGCGCAAGGCTCCGGTTGCGGCGAAGCGGTCGCAGGCGGCGACCAGCGCGCGGGCGATGCCCGGCTCGAACGCCGAATGCCCGGCGTCCGGCACGATCTGATAATGGGCTTCGGGCCAGGCCCGCGCCAGGTCATCGGCCGATGCGATCGGGCACACGGCGTCGTAGCGGCCTTGCACGATGAGCGCGGGAATGTGGCGGATGCGCTCGACGTCGGCGAGCAGGCTGCCGTCGGGGAGGAAGATGTTGTTGACGAAGTAGTGCGACTCGATGCGGGAAAGCGAGAGCGCGGTCTGTTCGCTGCCGAATGCGGCGACGAGTTCGGGGCTCGGCAGCAGGGTCGAGCACGAGGCCTCGAAGGTCGCCCACTGCCACGCCGCCGGACGATGCACGCCGGGATCGGGATCGGTCAGGCGGCGGTGATAGGCCCGGAGCAGATCGTCGCGTTCGTCTTCGGGGATGAATTCGGCGAGCTGGCGCTGCGCCTCGGGGAAGAAGCTGCGTATGCCATAGAGAAACCATTCGATCTCGTGCGGGCGACACAGAAAGATGCCGCGTAGGACGAGGCCGCGACAGCGCTGCGGGTGGACCTGGGCATAGGCCAGCGCGAGCGTCGAACCCCATGAGCCGCCGAACACCAGCCACGCGGCGATACCCAGCTCGTTTCGCAGCGCTTCCATGTCGGCGATCAGGTGCGGTGTCGTGTTGTCCGTCAGTTCGCCGTGCGGCGTCGAGCGGCCGCAGCCGCGTTGGTCGAACAGAACGATGCGGTATCGCGCCGGATCGAAGAAGCGCCGCTGGTTCGCCGAGGTGCCCGAGCCCGGGCCGCCGTGGACGAACAGCACGGGTATGCCCTCGGGATTGCCGGAGGTTTCCCAGTAGATGCGGTGGATGCCTGCGGTCTCCAGCATGCCGCTGGCGTACGGGGTGATCGGCGGATAGAGCGAAGCGGAATCGGGCATGGACTTGGACGGCGATGGAGAACCTGCATCATATCGTCTGCGGCGCGCGCTTAGAACGGCTGCGGGGCGCGGCCGCCTGCGCTATCGACAGGCGGCGGACCGGTACGTATGCTTCCGAAACGCGCGACGGCGCGCGAGCGAGGTTTTCTCTCAATACAATATCAGGAGGAGGGTTCCATGGGTCATGTCGTGAAAGTCGCGTTGCTGGGGCTGGGTGAAGTCGGGGAGAAGTTCGCCGAGCATTTCTTGGAGAAAATTCAGGAGGAGCACGCCAACGTGGACATCGTGGCGGTCGCCCACCGTGATCTGGAGTCGCCGGTTGCGCTCGGCTTCATTCACAGCAAGGTGCCCGTGTTCAAGGACGCGATGGAGGTCGTCACGCTCGGCGCCAAGGTCGACATCATTTTCGATCTGACAGGCGACCCCGAAGTGCGGCGGAAACTGCGGACCGCGCTGCAGGAGACGCATAACCAGCACACCGTGATCGCGCCGGAGGTGGTGGCGCACCTGCTGTGGAATTTCTTCGGCGAGGGCGAGTTGCCGCGCAGCAGCCGCACCGGCTACTGACCGAGGGCCGGGCGGGCTTTGTCCGCCCAATACCGAACGGCGCAGCCATTATGAGGTGAGTTTTTGGTGAGACAGGATTCATGAGTGTCCCGTTCAAGTATGCCCATGCGGCCGCGTCCACATGGCGCGAGGCCGCCGCGGCCTGCCTCGACCAGATCGGCGAGGTGCCTGCCACTGCGACCCTCGGTTTTCTCTATGTCGCCGACGCCTTCGCCGACGAACTCGGCGCCATCCTCGCGTTTTTCAAGGATGCGACCGGCATCGCGCACTGGACCGGCAGCGTCGGTGTCGGCGTGTGCGCGACTGGCCGGGAATACCTGGACGAGCCGGCGATGGCTGCGATGCTCGGCGAGTTCGATCCGGCGGACTTCGAGGTTCTGCCGCTGCTGCGTTCGCTGTCGGATATCGAGGCCCACCCTGCCGCCGGCTACTTCGCCATCGTGCACGGCGATCCTGCGAACGACCACATCCAGGAACTGATCGAAGGCGTGTCCGAGCAGGTCTCGAGCGGTTTCGTCGTCGGCGGGCTGTCGAGTTCGCGCGGCGCGACGCTTCAGATCAGCGACGGGGTCGTCAGCGGCGGCCTCTCGGGCGTGGTGTTCGGCGAGCGCGTCAGGCTCGCGACCCGTCTCACGCAGGGCGTGTCGCCACTCGGCCCGCGCCACGAGATCACGGCCGCCAACAAGAACATCGTCGGCAGCCTCGATCACCGCCCGGCGCTCGACGTGATGAAAGAGGAAATCGGCGAAGTGCTCGCGCGCGATCTGCGCCGCGCCGCTGGTTATATCTTCGTCGGCCTGCCGGTCCGCGGCTCGGACACCGGCGACTACCTGGTGCGCAATATCCTCGGCGTCGACCCCGAAAACCATCTGGTCGCGGTAGGCGAACACCTCGCGGCCGGCGACGAGCTGCTGTTCTGCCGCCGCGACCAGCAATCGGCCGAACAAGACCTTCTACGCATGCTCGCCGCGATCCACGGTCAGCTCGGCACGGCGATCCGGGGCGGCGTGTATTATTCCTGCCTGGGGCGTGGGCGCCACATGTTCGGTACGCCCAACCGGGAGCTGGAACTCATTCGCGACACCCTGGGGGATTTCCCGCTGGTCGGCTTTTTCGCCAACGGCGAAATCTCGCATAACCGTTTATACGGCTACACAGGGGTACTGACCCTGTTTGGCTGACACGTTCAAGAGGGAGACACGCATGACCCTGCACGCCATGAAAGAAGATGAAGTCCGCCTGCTGCGCGACGAAATCGAAATGCTGATGTCCGAACGCCGCCAACTGCTGCAGGTTACCGGCGCCGCCGCGGTTTTCGTCGCCAATCTGGATACCGACAGCCTGCCCGACGAGGCCGACACGATCGACGCGGCCGAAATGCTCGCCGAGCAGTTGAACGGCCTGTCGGAGGAGACGCTCAAGGATGCGCTCGAGTCGGTACGCGCCGAGGTCGACCCCCTGCAATAGGCTTCATCCCCCGAGCCGACGCTGCTGTAGCCTGAGAAACCCGGGCGTTTTGCCTTCGTCGCACGCTTGAGGGTGCTGGCGTCGCACTGACGGCCAGTCGGGGGTGAGGCGCTCCACCTCACCGACAGGAGGGCTTCTGGTCGGCCGCGAGCGTTGGTACCCGCGTTCGCATCAGAAGTACGGCGAAGCAGCCGAGCCTCGCATCAGGTGATGGCAGCGCCGACCGACTGAACTACCTTCCCCCTCGGCGGCGCTCCCTATCCAGCGACATCAACTCGATTTCCAGCGGTCTTTTGCGTAGCCCGACTGCTTGCATATAGTAAAGGCCGAAGCTGCGTCCCGTTTCAATCTCACCGGCACCGTGCTGCACACCAGCTTCGCCCGAAAAGAGCGGGTGCGCGATCGCATCGAGGCGGCGTTGCGTCGTTCGCCATCGACGACGGCGCGCTGCTGCTCGATCTGCGCTCCTCGCCGCAGCCGAGGAAACGGAGTTCGCTGCCCAACTTCCGGACCTGAGTCGAGCGGGCGCATGAGGCAGCCGCGGCGGGGCATGTAAGCCACGGTGGGCTTCCGCAAACGGCGGTTTGTTCAATCGGAGGAATGCAGCATGGATCGTCGCAATTTTCTGAAAACCTCGGCGCTCGCCGCCGCTGCCGTGGGCGCCGGCCGCTTCGCCCTGGCCGACGCGGCCTTCGAGCACGGTCCCGCGCACGGCTGGCGCATGTTCGAGGTCACGACTCGCGTGGAACCTGCCGCCGACGGCCCGGCCCGCGTGTGGGTGCCGCTCCCGTCGGTGGAGGAGGCCGAGTGGATCCGCCCCATGGGCAATCTCTGGCAGGGCAACGCGGTCAGCGTGCAGGAGTGGCGCGACCCGGTTTACGGTGCTCGCCTGCTTGCCGCACGCTGGGAGACGAACGAGCCGAAGCCGGTGCTCGAGCTCGTGAGCCGCTTTGCCACCCGCGACCGCGCTATCGAACCTCGACCGGCCCAGCAAGGTCGCGCCGCTCGACCGTGCGACGCGCAAGCTTTACACCCGGGCCACCGCGCTTTTGCCCACCGACGGCATCGTCAGGAGAAGCGCGCTGGATATCACCGGGGGCGCGGAGACCGACCTCGCCAAGGCCCGCGCGATCTACGAGTGGATCGTCGACAACACCCAGCGCAATCCCAAGACCCAGGGCTGCGGTCTCGGCGACATCCGCTTCATGCTCGAGACCGGCGACCTCAGCGGCAAGTGCGCCGACCTCAATGCGCTCTATGTGGGCCTCGCCCGCGCCGCCGGCCTGCCGGCCCGCGACGTCTACGGCGTCCGCGTCGCCGATTCGCGCTTCGGCTACAAAAGCTTGGGCAAGAGCGGCGACATCAGCAAGGCTCAGCACTGCCGCGCGGAGGTCTGGCTCGATGGATTCGGCTGGGTGCCTGTCGACCCGGCCGACGTGCGCAAGGTCGTGCTCGAGGAAAGACCCGGCCTCACGTTGCAAGACGAGGTGGTGGTCGCGGCGCGGAAGAAGCTCTTCGGCGCCTGGGAGATGAACTGGCTGGCGTACAACGTCGCCCACGATCTCAAGCTGCCCGGTTCGACGGGGCCACAGATTCCCTTCCTCATGTACCCGCAGGGCGAGCACGCGGCAGGGCGCCTCGACAGCCTCGACGCCGGCGCGTTCGCATACCGCCTGAGCGCGAAGGAAATCACCGTCTGAGCACGCGGCATGCTGATCGGCACCGCGGGCGCCGCTGGGGATCCGCGAACGCACCGTCTGTCGCAAACTGGCCGGATAAACCCGGCCGCGCGCATCAGCCGACCAGTTGGCCGAGCACGAAGGGCAGGATGCCGCCCTTGTTGTAGTACTCGACTTCGATCGGCGTGTCGATGCGTAGCGTCAAGGCGACGCGATCGACCGCGCCGTTTGCCCGCGTGATCGCGAGCGTGACGTCCTGCTGCGGCGTGATGCCCGATTCGAGGCCTTCGAGGGCGAAGGTCTCGCTGCCGTCGAGCTTGAGCGTCGCGGCGTCGGCGCCGTCCTTGAACTGGCACGGCAGCACGCCCATGCCCGCGAGGTTGGCGCGGTGGATGCGCTCGAAGCTCTTGGCGACGACGGCCTTGACGCCCAGGAGCGTCGTACCCTTGGCGGCCCAGTCGCGCGAAGAGCCGGTACCGTATTCCTCACCCGCGAAGATCATGAGCGGCGTTCCTTCACGCTGGTAGGCCATCGCAGCGTCGTAGATCGGCTGCTGCGCCCCGTCCTTCAGCGTGACGCCGCCCTCGGAGCCGGGGATCATCAGGTTCTTGATGCGCACGTTGGCGAAGGTGCCGCGCATCATGACTTCGTGATTGCCGCGGCGCGCGCCGTAGCTGTTGAAGTCGGCCTTCTGCACGCCGTTGGCGATGAGGTACTTGCCCGCGGGCGAGGTGTCCTTGA
>CBJMYK010000108.1:0-5841 GCA_966433795.1 uncultured Thiobacillus sp.
CGGCGCTCCCGACTTCGCTGCGCACCTTGCCGATCGCTTCGTCGACGTAATCGGGCATGTTCCAGTCGGAGCCGCAATTGCATATGTCGTGCACGAAGCGCCCAAGGATCGCCTTGCCCTGCAGCGTATGCGTGACTTCCGGATGGAACTGGACGCCATAGAAGCGGCGCTCTTCGTCGGCCATGCCGGCGATCGGTGTCGCGGCGTTGCTCGCCATCACCTTGAAACCGGGCGGCAGCGCGGTGACTTTGTCGCCGTGGCTCATCCACACGTCGAGCATGCCGTGGCCTTCGTCGGTGACGCGGTCCTGGATGTCGCGCAGCAGAACTGTGTGGCCGCGCGCGCGGATTTCGGCGTAACCGAATTCGCGCTTGGCGGCGGATTCGACCTGGCCTCCGAGCTGCGCGGCCATCGTCTGCATGCCATAGCAGATGCCGAGGACCGGGACGCCGAGGCTGAAGACGACATCGGGTGCGCGCGGCGTCTCGTCCTCGTACACCGAATTCGGTCCGCCCGAAAGGATGATCCCCTGCGGCGCGAATTCGCGGACGAACTGCTCGCTCACGTCATTGGGATGCAGCTCGCAATAAACGCCGGCCTCGCGCACGCGGCGCGCGATGAGCTGGGTGTACTGGGAACCGAAATCGAGAATGAGGATTTTCTGGTGCATGGGGTTCAGCCGGGAATGAAGAGTTCGAGAGAGGCGCGCGACGTGGGGGCTCTGAGCGCGGAAGTTATTGATCGTTGACGCGCCTTTCGGCATGCCGCGCGGCGTTCGCCCGCATCTGTGCGTCAGCAGCAGGCGGCCGCTTTGTCATCGCCAGACCCCGCTGTCCTCGAGCATCCACGCGCGCGTGGCGTCGGCTATTCCATTCTGTAATTCGGCGCTTCCTTGGTGATCTGCACGTCGTGCACATGCGACTCCCGCACCCCGGCCGACGTGATCTCGACGAACTCTGCCTTGGCGTGCATCTCGGTGATGGTCGCGACGCCGAGATACCCCATGCTCGATCGCAGTCCGCCCATCATCTGATGGATCACGCCGAGCACGCTGCCCTTGTAGGGAACCCGTCCTTCGATGCCCTCGGGAACGAGCTTCTCGGCGCTCTTCTCGTTGTCCTGGAAGTAACGGTCGCTGGAGCCTTGCTGCATCGCGCCGAGCGAACCCATGCCGCGGTAGGATTTGTAGGAGCGGCCCTGGAACAATTCGACCTCGCCTGGCGCTTCTTCGGTCCCGGCGAGCAAGCCCCCGAGCATCACGCAATTCGCGCCGGCGGCCAGCGCCTTGGCGATGTCGCCGGAATAACGCACGCCGCCGTCTGCGATGACCCCGACGCCGCTGCCGGCGAGGGCGTCGGCCACGTTGGCCACCGCGGTGATCTGCGGTACGCCGACGCCTGCGACCATGCGCGTCGTGCAGATCGAGCCGGGGCCGATGCCGACCTTGACCGCGTCTGCGCCGTGCTCGACCAGCGCAGCAGCGGCCGACGCGGTGGCGATGTTGCCGCCGATGACCTGCACGTCGGGATAATTCTGTTTGACCCAGCGCACGCGCTCGAGTACACCCTTGGAATGGCCGTGTGCGGTGTCGACGACGATGACGTCGACGCCGGCTTCGACCAGGGCGGCGACTCGCTCCTCGGTTCCCTCGCCGGTGCCCACTGCGGCTCCGACGCGCAATCGCCCCATCGCATCCTTGCACGCTAGGGGATGCTCGCTCGATTTCTGGATATCCTTGACGGTGATCAGGCCGCGCAGCTCGAAGGCGTCGTTGACGACCAGCACGCGTTCCAGGCGATGCTTGTGAAGCAGCGCCATCGCCTCGTCGCGGTTGGCGCCTTCCTTCACCGTCACGAGCCGCTCTTTCGGCGTCATGATCGCCGAGACAGGCTGATCGAGGCGCGATTCGAAACGCAGATCGCGATTGGTGACGATGCCGACGACACGGCCGTCCTCGATGACCGGCAGCCCTGAAATACGCTTGGCGCGGGTGATCTCCAACACCTGGCGGACGGTCATCTGCGGCGCCACCGTGATCGGATCCTTCACCACGCCCGATTCGAAGCGTTTGACGGCCGCTACCTGCGCGGCCTGCATCGCCGTGTTCATGTTCTTGTGAATAATGCCGATTCCACCTTCCTGAGCCAACGCAATCGCGAGGCGCGACTCGGTCACCGTGTCCATGGCGGCGGACAACAAGGGCAGGTTCAGGGTGATCGAGCGGGTCAACTGCGTGGACAGGCTGACTTCGCGGGGAAGGATGGCGGAATGGGCGGGAACGAGCAGAACGTCGTCGAACGTCAGCGCTTTTTGCAGAACACGCATGGGCTTTCCTTAACGCAAAGCGGAATTATACGCGGGCGGCCCAGCCCCGCACAAACCGGCGGCGCGCGCTGCTTTCTTGGTCGGAATCTACTAAGACAATCGCCGCGCATCCGATTGACTCGCGCCGGCGATGCGGCTAACTTTGCTCCAGCATTCGCTCTGCTAGGGCACAGCTTCACGCCCGATTTTGAAGCCATACAACTCGAGGAGAATAAACAATGTCCAAAGTTTTGCTTGCCCTGACCTCCGCTGCCCTGCTCGCCCTCTCGGGCTGCGCCGATCTTTACGTCAACCAGCCGGCCGGCGCATCCGCGGCCGCTGCACCGGCGACGACAGGCAGCATCAGCGCAGACGCCCAGGCGGCGCTCGCAGCGGCCCAGGCCGACGTCAAGACCGCCAAGAGCAAGAACGCACTGTGGACGACCGCGGACGATGCGCTCAAGGCCGCCGAAGCCGCCGCCGCGAAGGGCGACAGCGCGACCGTGGTCAAGCAGGCGAAGCTCGCCAGCGATCACGCCAAAAAGGGCCTGGCACAGCTCAACTACCCGACGCTGAAAATCGGTGATTAACAAAGTCTCCCCGCGCAGCGAACAAGCCTTCCGGATCCACGCCGGAAGGCTTTTGTTTTTGGTGGCGTTCGGATTCACCGCCCCTGCGAGCGCCGCGCTCTATAAATGGACGGACGCTCAGGGTAAGACACACTACGCCGACCAGCCGCCGACCCTGGAGGCGGCCACGGTGAAAGGCGCCAGCGATCAGGCGCAGGCCGCGGCCGCAGCGCGCGCATCCTTGGACGCAAAGGACCAGGCCTACCAGAAGCGGCGCAAGGAAGCGGACGAGGCGCGGGCGAAAGCCGAGAAGGAGGCCGCGGAGGCGCGGGTCCAGCGCGAAAACTGCGACAAGGCCCGCAACAATCTCGCCGCGCTGCAAAACACCCCGCGCGTGTTCACGAGCGATGGCGCCGGTCAGCGCGTCTACATGGACGAGGCCGCGCGCGCGAATGCGCGGGCCGCGAGCCAGAAGGCGTTATCGGAATTCTGTAAATAAAGCGCGACCGCTGAGCGGCCGCAGCTAGGCGGGATCGGACCCGTCGCTCTGTTCCGCTGTACCTGCCTCGCCGCCACCCTTGCGCGTCACTTTTCCTTCTTCGGCGCGTTTGCGCCGGACTTCCTTGGGGTCGGCGATCAGGGGGCGGTAAATCTCGACTCGATCGCGGTCGCGTACCGGTTCATCGAGCTTGACGAGCTTGCTGAAGATGCCCACCTTGTTTCGCGCCAGATCGATCTCCGGGAAGGTGTCGAGCACACCCGAGGCGCGGATCGCGTCTTCCACCGTCGCGCCTTCGGCAAGCTGGATTTTCAGGAGCGGCTGCTGCGTCGGCAGGGCATAGACGATTTCAACGTTCAGACTCACGCCGCGTATACCTCGTCTGCGCGACGCACGAAGGCGTCGACAAAGGTGTTGGTGATATGGCCGAAGACTGGCGCCAGCAGCGCCTCGAGCACACGGCTGGAGAATGCGTACTCGAGCCGGAAATCGACCTTGCAGGCGTCTTCGCCGAGCGGCACGAACAGCCAATCGCCCTCGAGATGGGAAAATGGGCCATGCTGCAGGCGAATCCGCATCTCGCGCGGATGAATCTTCTGGTTCTCGGTAGTGAAGCTCTGCCGTATGCCCATGTAGGCGATATGTATCGTCGCGACGGTGCGATGTTCATCCCGATGCTTCAACTCAGTACCGCCGCACCAGGGGAGAAAGCTCGGGTAGTCTTCAACTCGGTCGACGAGTTCGAACATGCGTTCAGGGGGATGCGCCACCAACACACTTTTTTCCACGCGCGCCATCGATCGCCGAAGCCTTGTAAAATCGAGAATTGTACGCAAGCCCGCCCGCCATGAGCATCGCCGACAACAAAAAAGCCTTTCACGATTACTTCATCGAGGAGAAATTCGAGGCCGGCCTCGTGCTCGAGGGATGGGAAGTGAAGGCCATTCGCGCCGGCCGCGTGCAGCTCAAAGAGGCCTACGTCGTCGTCAAGAACGGCGCCGTCTATCTCATCGGGTGCCACATCAGCCCGCTCCCGACCGCCTCTACCCACATTCATCCCGACCCGACACGCTCGCGCAAACTGCTGCTGCACGCGGCGGAGATAAACAAGCTGATCGGCAAGACCGAACGCGCCGGCTTCACGCTCGTCCCGCTCGACATGCACTATTCAAAGGGGCGCATCAAACTCGAGATCGGCCTTGCCAAGGGCAAGAAACAGCACGACAAGCGCGCCGCCGAGAAAGACCGCGAATGGCAGCGTGAGAAGCAGCGCCTGGTCCGGTCGGCGCAGCACTGAGCGGCTACCCTGCTCGACTCATCGCGATCCGGGTGCCACAGTTCTCCTTGCGCGCGCGGCAGGGCGCTGACTACAATCGGCGTCATCTCGACAGCCTCAGGTAGGTCCAGTGGCCGCGCTTCCGGTTTACCACGTTGAATTCATCCCGCTCGAACGCCGCCTGCGCGAGCGCCGCACCGCCCCCGTCGAAAGCGCGCGGCTACAGCGTACCGCGCCGGATCGACGGCACACGACGGGCCGGCGCGCCGAAGATCGCGCGGCGCAGACGCCTTTCAGCGTCTAGCTCTTTCAGTTTGGTTGGGCGGCGCGTGTCGTCGCCCTACCCATCGCATTCGAACAACGCGCGCCGTGCCGCGGTGACGGAGGCATGGGACAATGAGAACCGTCTGTTTTCCCGAAAGTCGAGCCGTACTTGCCCGTCACCGTCGCAGAACTTCCAGCATTCAAAGACATCATCGATGCGCGCTCTCCGAGTGAGTTTGCGGAGGACCACATCCCGGGTGCGGTGAATTTGCCGGTGCTCGATGACGCCGAGCGTCACCGCGTCGGCACGCTCTACAAGCAGGTTTCGACTTTCGAGGCGAAAAAGATGGGCGCCGCGCTGGTGTCGCGCAACATTGCCGAACATCTTGAGACGTGGTTCGCGGAAAAGCCAAAATCGTACCGTCCCTTGATCTACTGCTGGCGCGGCGGCAGCCGCAGCGGCGCGATGACGCACGTTCTGCAGAAGATCGGCTTCGCCGCGGAGCAGCTCGACGGCGGCTACAAGGCCTATCGCCGTCACGTCGTGAGCGAACTCGCCCGTCTCCCGTCGCGGTTTGATTTTCGCGTGGTGTGCGGGCCCACCGGCAGCGGAAAAAGCCGGCTTCTGCACGCGCTCACGGACGCGGGCGCGCAAGTCCTCGACCTCGAAGGACTCGCGGCGCACCGCGGCTCGTTGCTCGGCGCGCTTCCCGGCCAGGCCCAACCCTCGCAAAAAAGCTTCGAGAGCGCCGTATGGTCGGCGCTGGCGCACTTGGACGCCGGCTCGCCGGTCTTCGTCGAATCGGAAAGCAAAAAGATCGGCGCCCTACGCGTGCCCGACGCCCTCATTCTGGCCATGCGCGCGAGCCCCTGCCTGCGACTCGACGTTCCACTCGAGGCGCGCGTGCGGCTGCTGAGCGAAGACTACG
>CBJMYK010000109.1:0-5838 GCA_966433795.1 uncultured Thiobacillus sp.
GTAGGTGCTCGAGGGGGACGTAGACGCCGCTCTGCCGGCGCTCGCGCTTCTGGTCATGCCACACCGCGTGGCGGTGGAAGAAGGTGCCGCGCGCCGAATCCTGACCCGAAACGCGGACGTTGTAGCCGACGTCGAGCAGACTCGCGTACGCGAGATTCTCGGCGTAGCCCCAGTCGAGGGCGAGTTCGCCTGCGCGCATGCGACGCCGGTCGTCGAGCACCTTCTGCACCCGCGAATGGAGTTCGATCTCGTGCTCCAGCGTCGTGATGCGCTCGCCCAGGAAGTCGAGGCGCGTCGCGGAAATGCCCGGCGTCGCCTCGTTCGCGTTCCCCTTGAAGCGGCTCCAGTCGGTGGCGAAGGTTTCCTTGAAATCGGAAAGCGCCGGTGCGCTCAGCGACTTGCCGTGCTCGAGCCGCTCGCGGCAGGCGTCGACCAGATCGTCGACCTCGACCTGGGTCAGCACGCCCTCGTCGACCAGGCGCTGGGCATAGAGCGTGCGCGTGCTCGGATGCGCCTGCACGCGGCGGTACATCAAGGGCTGGGTGGCCAGCGGCTCGTCCTGCTCGTTGTGGCCGTGGCGGCGGTAGCAGACGAGGTCGATGAAGACGTTCTTGTGGAAGGTGTAGCGGTAGTCGACCGCGGTCTGCACGGCGAAGGCCACGGCCTCGGGGTCGTCGCCGTTGACGTGCAAGACCGGCGCTTCGACCATTTTCGCGACGTCGGTGCAATAAAGCGTGGAGCGCACGTCGCGCGGGTCGGAGGTGGTGAAGCCGATCTGGTTGTTGACCACGACATGGATCGCGCCGCCGTTGCGAAAGCCGCGGGTCTGCGACATGTTGAGGCTTTCCATCACCACGCCCTGCCCCGACAACGCGGCGTCGCCGTGCAGAATCACCGGCACGACCTCGTAGCCGAGCACGTCGCCGCGCCGATCCTGACGCGCACGCACCGAACCGCGCACGACCGGGTGCACGATTTCGAGATGCGAGGGGTTGAACGCGAGCGCGAGATGCACAGGTCCGTAATGCGTGCCGATATCGGTGGAGAACCCCTGGTGATATTTCACGTCGCCCGAGAGAGGCGTCTCCGGATCGCCGTTTACCGGTTCCTCGTAGAGGCTGTCGACCGTACGCCCCATGATGTTGACCAGCACGTTGATGCGGCCGCGGTGCGCCATGCCCATGACGATTTCCTTGGCACCGTGGCGCGCGCAACGCGCGATGACGTGATCGAGCAGCGGAATCAGGCTCTCGCCGCCTTCGAGCGAAAACCGCTTCTGTCCGACGTGCCGCGTGTGCAGGAACTTCTCGAGCGTCTCGGCGTCGGTCAGCCGCTTCAGCAACTGCTTCTTCTGCGCGGGCGTCACGCCAAAACGTCCCTGCGCCGACTCGATGCGCTCCTGCAGCCAGCGTTTGCGCACGACCTCGGTGATGTGCATGTATTCGAAGCCGACGTGGCCGCAGTACGCGCTGCGCAGGCGCCGCAGGATGTCATCGAGCGTCGTGCGCTCGACGCCGAACAGCGAGCCGGTGTCGAACTCGCGCGCGAGATCGGCGTCCGTCAGACCGTAGTGGCCAGGCTCGAGCTCGGGCGTGGGCGGCGGCTCGAAACGCCGTAGCGGATCGAGATCGGCCTGGCGGACACCGAGATAGCGGTAGGCGTTGATCAGCCGCAGGACGGCGACCTGCGAGGCGTCCGATGCCTGCGTTCCACCGGGAACGGGCCGGGCGAGCCACGACTCAAGCGCGCCGTCGCCGAACTGCTCGAGATACGCCGCGTTGCCCGAATAGAGCGGCGAAGTCGAAAGCCAGTCAGGCGCGCTCATGCCGGCGGCAGACTCAGACCCTGCGCTGGTCGAGCGGCACGTAGTCGCGCCGCTGCGCGCCGACATAGAGCTGGCGCGGGCGGCCGATCTTGTGTGCCGGGTCGGACAGCATCTCGTGCCATTGCGCGACCCAGCCCGCGGTGCGCGCCATCGCGAAGAGCGCCGTGAACATGCTGGTCGGAATGCCCATGGCACGGAAGATGATGCCCGAGTAGAAATCGACGTTGGGATAGAGCTTGCGCTCGATGAAGTATTCGTCCTCGAGCGCGATACGTTCGAGTTCGAGCGCGATCTTGAACTGCGGGTCGTCGCGCAGACCGAGTTCGTCGAGCACCTCGTAGCAGGTGTGGCGGATGATAGCCGCGCGCGGATCCATGTTCTTGTAGACGCGATGGCCGAAGCCCATCAGGCGGAACGGGTCGGATTTATCCTTGGCACGCTTGATGAACCCGGGAATCTTGGAGACGTCGTCCATCTCCTCGAGCATGCGCAGCACCGCCTCGTTGGCGCCGCCGTGCAACGGCCCCCACAGTGAGGCCATGCCGCTCGCGACGCAGGCGTAGGGATTGGCGCCGCTCGACCCGGCCAGCCGCACGGTCGAGGTCGAGGCGTTCTGCTCGTGGTCGGCGTGCAGGATGAATATCCGGTCGAGCGCACGCGCCAGCACCGGGTTGGGCTCGTATTCCTCGCACGGGCTCGAGAACATCATGTACATGAAGTTCTCGGCGTAGGAGAGCCGGTTCTGAGGGTAGACGAAGGGCTGGCCCTCGTTGAACTTGTACGCCCACGCCGCGACGGTCGGCACCTTGGCGATCAGGCGGTGGGCGACGATATCGCGATGCTCGGGATTGAAGTTGTCGAGGCCTGCATGATAGAAGGCCGACATCGCTCCCGTGACGCCGATCATGACGGCCATCGGATGCGCGCTGCGACGGAAGCCGCGGAACACGTTTTCGATCTGGTCGTGCAGCAGCGTGTGGTGGCGGATCGATTGCTCGAACGCCGCCTTCTGCTCCGCGCTCGGCAGCTCGCCATGCAGCAGCAGGTAGCTGACCTCCATGAAGTCGGACTGGTAAGCGAGCTGGTCGATCGGGTAACCGCGGTAGTACAGCAGGCCTTCGTCGCCGTCGATGTAGGTGATCGCCGAGGTGCAACTCGAGGTTGCGGTGAAGCCGGGATCGTGCGTGAAATAACCGTGCGCGCCGAGGGCGCGGATGTCGATCACGGGCTTGCCGTAGGTGCCCTCTTCGATCGGCAATTCAATCGGGGGACTGCCGTCGCTGAAAGTGAGGGTGACGGTTTTCTTCATTTTGCTTCTCGAAAATTTTTCAGGCGTTGAATGAGCGCGTCGACGTCGGCATCGTCCGACGCCGAGCGGCCGTGCAGCCTGTCCAGTATTTCCATGTCCGACAGAGCCAGCAGGCGCACGAACGCGGCGGTCTCATGAGATCGAAGTGTAGCGCGCTGCGCGGCCCAAAAGCCACCCAGCCAGAGATCGAGCTCGAGCAAGCCGCGGCGACAGCGCCATGCGATCCGGGCGCTTTTGAGGTCGCCCCCGCCGTCGGGAACATTTTCCCCTGTCGCCCCGGCGACATCGGCGTCGCCTACCGCGGGCTCAGACACGGCGTTTTGCCAACAGCGTACGAATCCGCGCGATCGCGCCGGTCGGGTTGAGTCCCTTGGGGCAGACGTCGACGCAGTTCATGATGCCGCGGCAACGATAGAGACGGTAGGGATCCTCGAGGTTGTCGAGGCGCGCTGCGGTCGCTTCGTCACGCGAGTCGGCGATGAAGCGGTAGGCCTGCAGCAGCCCGGCCGGGCCGACGAACTTCTCCGGATTCCACCAATACGACGGGCACGCCGAGGTGCAGCAGGCGCACAGAATGCATTCGTAGGCGCCGTCGAGCAGCGCGCGGTCTTCCGGGCTCTGCAGGCGCTCGACTTCGGGCTCGGGATCGTCGTTGATGAGCCAGGGCTTGATCGAGCGGTACTGCTTGTAGAACGGCTCCATATCGACGACGAGGTCGCGGATCACCGGCAGCCCAGGCAGCGGCCGCACCTCGATCGGCTCCCTCAGTTCCGACAACGGCGTGATGCAGGCCAGCCGGTTCCTGCCGTTGACGTTCATCGCGTCCGACCCACACACGCCTTCACGGCACGAGCGGCGCAGTGACAGCGTTTCGTCCTGGGCCTTGATCGCGAGCAGCGCGTCGAGCAGCATCTTGCCGGCTGGGTCGATGTCGAGGTCGACGTCCTGCATGTGGGGCTTTTCGCCGGACTCGGGGGTGTAGCGGTAGAGGCGGAATTTCATGTCAGCCTCTTGGACAAATGGGGCGAAACCGGCCACGCTGCGGCTTCGCTTTTCGCCTGCGGGCGAGTCACTTTTTCTTGCGTGGCCAAGAAAAAGTAACCAAAAAGAAGGCCACCCCTACCGTGTCGGCCTTCGGCTTCCCTGCGCTGCTCGTCGCCCGGGGCGGGGCTGGAACTCGCCCTGGCGGGCTCAAACAGCCAGCCCCTTCTTTCCCCGATCGACTCCGCTGCTCGGCGACACAGAAGGGGTTTCTTCGCGGACGCCAGCGGTCGGACGTGCCCTATCAGTAACTGCGGACCACAGGTTTTTGTCCCCTCCAGCGCTGCCGATTTGGCGCGGGCGGGGGGGATAAGAGCGGAGCCCTGTCCGAGCTCCGCAACAAGGCACGTCTTGTGTGCCTTGCCAGGGCGAGTTGGCGGAGCGCCCGCCCGCGTGCGCCAAATCGGGAACCCGAAGGGCAGCGATGCAGGGTCGCCTTTTCTTTGGTTACTTTCTTTTGGCGAAGCAAAAGAAAGTAACTCGCCCGCAGGCGAAAAGCGGAGCCGTCGCCCCGCCAGGAGAACCCCAAACTCCCCAGAAACCATCAATACACCCTCTCCTTCGGCCGTATCGACTCGACAGTCAAAGGTTTCAACCGCACCGGCTTGGAATCCACCTGATCCCCCTCCCGCGAATAGAGCGTATGCCGTAGCCAGTTCTCGTCGTCGCGCCGCGGGAAGTCCTCGCGCGTGTGTGCACCGCGGCTCTCGGTGCGGTGGATCGCCGAGACCAGGGTCGCGCGCGCGACCCCGATCAGGTTGTCCAGTTCGAGCGCCTCGATGCGCGCCGTATTGAAGACGCGGCTCGTGTCCTGCAGGCCGGCGTGCGCGAGCCGCGCTTCGAGCAGCTCGAGTTTGCGCAGGCCTTCGCGCAGGCTCGTCTCGGTACGAAAAACGCCGGCATGCGTGCCCATCATGCGCCGCAGGTCGTCAGTGATCGCGGCGATGCGTTCGCTGCCCGGACGCTCCCAGCGCGCGAGGCGTTGCAGACTCGCTTCGGCCGCATCTTCGGGAAGCGCGCGCGGATACGGGTTATCGCGCAGGTATTCGAGCGTGTGCCGACCGGCGGCGCGGCCGAACACGATGAGGTCGAGCAGCGAGTTGCCGCCGAGGCGGTTCGCGCCGTGCACCGACACGCAGGCACACTCGCCGACGGCATAGAGGCCGGGCACGGGCTCCTCCGGTCCGAAGCGTGCGGGGGCGACGACCTGGCCGTGAAGGTTGGTCGGGATGCCGCCCATCATGTAGTGGGCGGTCGGCGCGACCGGAATCGGCGCCTGCGCCGGGTCGACGCCGGCGAAGCGGATCGCGAGCTCGCGGATGCCCGGCAGCTTCTCCGAGATCGCCTGCTCGCCGAGTTGGTCGAGCTTGAGCTCGACGTAGTCCGCCTGCGGGCCGCAGCCGCGTCCTTCCGCGATTTCGATCGCGGTCGCACGCGCGACGACGTCGCGCCCTGCCAGATCCCGGGCGTGCGGCGCGTAGCGCTCCATGAAGCGCTCGCCGTGCCGGTTCAGAAGGTAGCCGCCCTCGCCGCGGGCGCCTTCGGTGATGAGGCTGCCGACCCCTGCGATCCCGGTCGGATGGAACTGCCAGAACTCCATGTCCTGCAGCGGCAGGCCGGCGCGCAGGACCATGCCGAGGCCGTCGCCGGTGTTGATCATCGC
>CBJMYK010000110.1:0-5811 GCA_966433795.1 uncultured Thiobacillus sp.
CAGACCAGCTCGCGGCGGAGTGATTGAGGTAGTCCGCGCCGTCCCCGGCGGATGCCATGGGTCGCACCGACTGCTCGGCGTCATCCTGCGCGAACCCGATCCACGCCATCTGGTAGCCGCCGACGTCGACCGCGACGCGGCAGATTTCGCGCAGCAGCTCGCCTTCGTCGGTCGCCCGGATCAGCGCCTCGTTGCAGGCGCTGCGCACGCGCAGCGCGCGGTTGAGGCGGGCGAGTTCGAGGGCGGCTTCCTTGCGTGCGGTGATGTCGCGCTCCACCGCGACGCAATGGGTGTAACAGCCGTTTGCGTCGGTGACGGGGACGACGTCGAGTTCGAGCCAGAACGGTTCGCCGCGTTTGGAGTAATTGACGAGTTCGCTGCGCACGGGCCGCCGATTTTCGAGCGCCTCGCCGATGCGGCGCACTTCGGCACGGTCGGTCAAGGGACCGTGCAGGAATCGCACCGATCTGCCCAGCACTTCTGCGCGCCGATAGCCGGTGATGTGCTCGAAGGCGTCGTTGACGAAGACGATCGGCGGTCCGCCTGGATCGCCGCGATCGGCCTCGGTGATGAGAACGATGTCGTTCAGGCGCGCGACGCTGGTCTCGAGCAGGGCAAGTTGCTGCTGCGCCTGGTAGCGGCCGCTCGCGTCGCCCGAGTCGCGCGCGCAGAGGGGGTCTTTGGGCTCAAGCATGGGTTTCCAG
Source organism: uncultured Thiobacillus sp. (assembly GCA_966433795.1). GTDB lineage: Bacteria > Pseudomonadota > Gammaproteobacteria > Burkholderiales > Thiobacillaceae > Thiobacillus. The sequence goes on from CBJMYK010000110.1 coordinate 705, forward strand.
GCAGGGGAATGCGCAAGCGCGGCGTAGGAATCGCTGCATGAGATCGGGTCGGTACCGGCAAAAGCCTGCCCGGCTGGTTTCTAGTTGTAGCCGAGAATAAGCCGTTTACGTCCATTTCCGGCGGTTCTTGAGTCGAGGCTCGCGCGCGCGCCAAGGGGGTCGCCGGGCTGTGGTATCTTCACCCTTCCAGAAGGGGGTCAACCGTGTTCAAGAAACAGTGGCCGGCGTTTGTGCTGGCATTCGTTTTGCCGCTCCTCGCGGTGTTCTGGTGGTGGGGCGGCTTCAACACGGTCAGCGTGAGCGAGACCGAGGCCGGGCCCTACCGCTACGCCTACCTCGATTACGACGGCCCGATCAGCAATATGCGCAAGACGCAGCGCAAGGTGCTCGACGAATTCGACGCCGCCAAGGTCGCGGCAGGCGACACGATCAGCGTCATACTCACCGACCCGAGAGCGTCCCACGGCAAGGTTCGCGCCCAGCTCGGCTACATGCTGCCCACCGACGCGCCGGTCCCGCAGGGGCTCGAGGAAGGCCGCATCGAGCGGCGTCCGGTCTATGCCGCGACCGTGCAGGCGGCCGTGCTGCTGGCGCCGTCGAAGGCCTATCAGGCACTCGCCGACACCCTCGAAGAAGCCGGCAGACCGCTCGTCATGCCAACCGTCGAACGCTATCGTCCGGGGGGCCAGGCCAACCGCATCGGCACCCTTACCGTGGAAATGAATCGCTGATGGTATTTTTCTCGGTCCTCGCCGCCGTCGCCCTTGAGCATCTGCGGCCGCTGCGTCAGCCGATGGTCCACTATCGGCACTACACCCGTTTCATCCACTGGCTGGAAGGCAAGCTCAATGCCGGGGAGTACAGCCATGGCGCGATCGCCTGGACGCTCGCGGTCGCGCCCTGGCTGGTCGCGGTGGGGGCGGTCTTCGCACTGCTCGAAGACCTCAGTCCGGTGCTGGCCTGGGCATGGAACGTCGCGGTCCTGTATTTCACGCTCGGTTTCAAGTATTACAGCGATAACGCTGAACGCGTCGCGCGTATGCTGCGCGCTGGTGATCTCGACGCCGCGCGCGCCCAACTCGGTCTCTGGCGGGGCGGCGACACCACACAATTTTCCGCCGACGACGTCACGCGCGTGACGATCGAACAGGTGCTGGCGGAAAGCCACCGGCAGATGTTCGGGGTGCTGTTCTGGTTCGTGCTGCTGGCACCGCTCGGCCCGGTCGGCGCGGTCCTGTTCCGGGCCGCTTCGATTCTCTCGCGCCGCTGGGAGGTCTCGCGCGGCCGCTTCGGCCTGTGCGCATGCCGTGTCTTTCACGTCATCAACTGGCTGCCGGCGCGTCTGACCGCGCTGACCTACGCCATCGCGGGTAACTTCGAGGACGCGACCTATTGCTGGCGCACCCAGGCGGAGGCGTGGCCGGAGCGGGAAGAGGGCATCGTGATCGCCGCCGGCGCCGGCGCGATGGGCGTCAAGCTCGGACAGCCCGTCAACGTCGGCGGCGAGTCGGCATGGCGCCCCGACTTGGGGACCGGGCAGGCGCCCGACGCCGACTTCATCGACAGCGCGGTCAGCATGATCTGGCGCGGCCTCGTGATCTGGCTGGCGGCGGGCCTGCTCATCGTGATCGCCGGCTGGGTGTCCTGAAGCCAGGCGTACATGCTCAACGCGCTGTGGGTCGGCTTCTTTCTCGTCGCCTTTCTGATCGCGCTCGCCAATCTCGTTTTCCTCGGTAATGCCGAGATCTTCGCCGCGCTCGTCAAGGCGCTGTTCGACAGCAGCAAGACCGCATTCGAAATCGCGCTCGGCCTCACCGGCGTGATGTCCCTGTGGCTCGGGGTGATGAAGATCGGTGAGCGGGCCGGCATGCTCGATCTGCTGACCCGCGGCCTCGCTCCGCTGTTCCGGCGGCTGTTTCCGGAAGTCCCGCCCAATCATCCGGCGCTCGGCGCGATGACGATGAACATGGGCGCGAACATGCTCGGGCTCGACAACGCGGCGACGCCGCTCGGCATCAAGGCCATGCAGGAACTGCAGAAGCTTAATCGTTCGAGCGATACCGCGAGCGACGCGCAGATCCTTTTTCTCGTCATCAACACCGCCTCGGTGACGCTGCTGCCGGTGACGATCTTCACCTATCGCGCGCAGCTCGGTGCGGCCGATCCGACCGACGTATTCGTGCCGCTGCTGATCACGACCTACATCGGCACGCTGACCGGCCTTTTCGTCACCGGTTTTTTCCAGAAGCTGCATCTATGGAACCGCGTCACGCTCGCCTATCTGGGCGGCGCCACCCTGCTGATCGGCGGGATGGTCGCCTATTTCTCGCGGCTCGACGCGGCCATGATGACGCGGCAGTCGGCGGTACTCAGCAACGTGCTGCTGTTCGGCATCGTCGCCACCTTTCTCGCGATGGCCGTGCGCCGCCGGATCAACGCTTACGAAGCCTTCGTCGAGGGGGCGAAGGAGGGCTTCCAGACGGCGGTGACGATCATCCCCTACCTCGTCGCGATGCTCGTCGCGATCGCGGTTTTCCGTGCCAGCGGTGCCCTGGACTTGTCGATGGCAGCCCTCCGCAGTGCCGTGCTCGCGCTCGGCTTCGACGCGCGTTGGGTCGATGCCTTGCCCACCGCGTTGATGAAGCCCTTTTCCGGCAGCGGCGCCCGCGCGATGATGATCGACACCATGCAGACCCACGGCGCGGATTCCTTTGCCGGCCGACTCGCCTCGCTGGTGCAGGGAAGCACCGAGACGACGTTCTACGTGCTCGCCGTCTACTTCGGCGCCGTCGGCATCCGCCGCGTGCGCCATGCCGTCGCCTGCGGCCTGATCGCCGACGTCGCGGGGATCGTCGCGGCGATCGGCATGGCTTATCTCTTCTTTGGTGCCGCCCCATGAAAAGCTACGACACGCTCGCTGCCGTCGACCTCGGTTCCAACTCCTTCCGTCTGGAGGTCGCGCGCGTCGCAGGCGACCAGTTGTATCCGCTCGATTCGCTCAAGGAAACCGTGCGGCTCGCGGCCGGCCTGCGCGACGACAACGTTCTCGATGCCGCGGCGCAGGAACGCGCGCTGGCCTGCCTGCGGCGCTTCGGTGAGCGCCTGCGCGACCTGCCAGCGGAAGCCGTTCGCTGCGTCGGAACGTCGACGCTGCGGGTCGCGCGAAACGCGGCCGCGTTTCTGAGCGAAGCAGAGGCTGCGCTCGGACATTCGATCGAGATCGTCGCCGGCCGCGAGGAGGCGCGCCTGATCTACCTGGGCGTCGCCCATTCCCTGCCGGCTTCGCCCGACCGCCGGCTCGTCGTCGACATCGGTGGCGGCTCCACCGAATTCATCGTTGGCCACGGCCTCAAGCCCCACGAGCGCGAAAGCCTGCATCTCGGCTGCGTGCATTTTTCGCGGCGCTTTTTCGACCAGGGCGCCGTCACCAGGGCCGCGCTCAAAGCAGCGGAAATGAGCGCGCGCGCAGAGGTCGAGCGCATTGCCCATGCGTTCGGACGTGGCAATTGGCAGCAGGCGATCGGTTCGAGCGGCACCGCACGCGCGCTGCGTGACATCCTCGAACAGAGCGCCTGGTCGCCGCGCGGCATCACCCGCGACGGGCTCGATCGCTTGCGCGGCGCGCTGCTCGCGGCGGGTCAGGTCGACGGCCTCGAGCTGCCGGGCCTGTCTCGCGATCGCCGCGCCGTCATTGCCGGGGGTTTCGCGATCATGGCCGGCCTCTTCGCGGAACTCGGGATCGAGCAGATGGACGTTGTCGACACTGCGATGCGCGAAGGCATCCTCTACGATCTGCTGGGGCGCTTCCACGCCCATGACATGCGCGAAGCGACCGTCGAGGAGTTCGTGCGCCGTTATCACGTCGACGCCGGCCAGGCCGAGCGCGTCAGGCACACGGCACTGAAACTACTTGCGGCGACGGGGCACGCAGGCGAAAACGAGGCCCGCGTTCTCGCCTGGGCGGCGCGCCTGCACGAGATTGGCTTATCGGTTTCGCACAGCGGCTACCATCGACACTCCGGCTACATTCTCGAGAATGCCGACATGCCGGGGTTTTCGCGCACCGAGCAGGCGCATCTTGCGCTGCTCGCGCGTGCTCAACGCGGCGCGCTTCTCAAGGTGCCGGCCGTCGCCGCCGGCGAAGTCGCGGAGCGCGACCGTCTGCTGATGTGGGTGCTCAGGCAAGCAGTGATTCTGTGCCGCAGCCGCACCGATCCCCATCTTGCAGCGGTCGAGGCGGAAGCGAGCGCCAAGCGCTTCCGCTTGGTTCTTCCGCCCGGTTGGCTGGCGCAGCGGCCGCTGACGCAGCGTGCCCTGAGCGAAGAAGCGCAACACTGGCACGCGACCGGCGTCAAATACACCCTCGATTAAGGCCGAGACGGTCAAACGGCGTGTCCCCGGCAGCCCCGATCGCCTCACCTCGGCGGCCGGCGGCGCAGACGTCATGGTATCGATTTATCCGATAGATAAATCGTAAAAAAATCGTTGGTTAAATAGGTACGACGCATCTATCTTTCCCTGCAATTCATGGGGGAGCCACGATGCAAAAAGACGAAACGCTGGCAATCGAGCCTGCGGGAACTTCAACGCAAGACGATTCGCCGGCGGTATTGCGCGAACTCGCAGCAGAAGCCGGAATCACGATAAACGGCGACGCGCCCTGGGACATCCAGGTCTTGGACACACGCCTCTATCGGCGCATTCTGACCAGGGGTTCGCTCGGTTTCGGCGAAGCCTACCTCGACGGCATGTGGGAATGCGAACGCCTCGACCAACTCTTCGACAAGCTATTGCGCACCGACGCGGAGGAAAAGATCGGCAGCTGGGCGCGCGTGCGCCTGTTCGGCGAGGTTCTGCGCCATAGCCTGTTCAACCTCCAGTCCGACCGGCGGGCGTTCCAGGTGGCCGAGCAACACTACGACATCGGCAACGACGTCTTCGCAGCCATGCTCGATCCGACGATGAGCTACTCATGCGCTTACTGGGACGGTGCCGACGGCCTCGAGGCTGCGCAGCAGAAAAAGCTCGACATGATCTGCCGCAAACTCGAATTGAAGCGCGGCGAACTGCTGCTCGAGATCGGCTGCGGCTGGGGCGGTCTCGCCCG
>CBJMYK010000111.1:0-5807 GCA_966433795.1 uncultured Thiobacillus sp.
CCCTCCGCCCCCCCTGACCGCTCCTCCAAAGACACGACAATCAACGCGGTGATTTTCATCGTTCGCTAAGGGCTCGCGCGCATGACCGCCGTGCAGTGGCCTCGCCCGAGAAAAACTCAATCGACCGTGTCAGCCGTAAACGCCGCCATAGGGCCATCCGAACCGGCAAGGCAGCTGGCGTTCCTGCGGCGCTTCCTGGCCATCTGGCTGCCGAGCCTGCTGGTATTGGCCGCCGTCATCTGGGCGTTTTACGCGGTGCAGGAGAAAAGCGCGCTGGCACTGCTGAAAGCGTCGGAGCGTGAGGCGATCCAGCTATCCGTCCAGGCGAGCGTGACGGAGGCGGCAAACGTTCATTCGGACCTGCTCTACCTCTCCGATCAGTATTCCCTGCTCGACGACGGCACCCGCGGCGACGCCGACGTCTATTCCGCGCTCGCCGCCCGCTACGCGGCCTTTGCGATGCGCAAGCAGCTGTACGGCCGTTTGCGCCTGCTGGATCTGCGAGGCCATGAAATCGTCCGCATCGACTGGAACGATGGAAGACCCGCGCGGGTTCCCCGCGGGCGACTGCAGGACGTGTCCAGCAGCGTTTACTACAGCGCGGCGCTCGCGCTAGGGCGCGGCGAAATCTACGTCTCGCCGCTCGACGTCGCTCAAGGAACGAAGGCGCAGACGCTGAAACCGGCATTTCGCCTCGCCACGCCCGTGTACGACCGGACCGGCAACAAGCGCGGCATCATCGTGCTGGACTATCTGTCCGAGTTGTTTCTCGGCCGCTTGCGCAGTATTCGCGAACCGGACCGCCAGCACGGTTCGATCGGGCTCTTGAGTCCGGACGGCAGGACGATGCTCGATCAGCGCGGCGAGGAAATCCCGGGCTTCATGCGTCGCGCCGACCCGGACCTTGATCTAGTCAAGCGCGATCCCAAAGCCTGGAGCCTGATCCGCAGCGGGAACACCAACGGTCAGTTCATGACCGATCAGGGCTTGTACACCTTTGCCTGGATCAGTCCCCTGTCGCCGCCGGGTTCAGCGCCCGCCGACGCCGCTGCACGACGCAGCCTGCTGCTGGCGTACAAGCCGACGGCAGCGGTCGACGCGGTGGGCAGCACGCTTGGGCGACGGCTGTGGCTCGTGTTTGGCGTCCTCGCGCTGCTGTTCACCTTCGCTGCCTGGGCGATCACGTTCTACAGCATGCGACGGCGCCTGGCCGAGGAGGAGGTGCGCGCCAGCGAAGCACGTTTTCGCGCCCTGCTTGAATCGGCGCCGGACGCCATCGTGATCGCGGACCCGGACGGCCGCATCGTGCTGGCGAACGCTCAAGCGGAGAAATATTTCGGCTACACGCGCGACGAACTGCTGCACCAGCCGATCGAGATCCTGGTTCCGGAGGCGCTACGGGAGCGCCACGTCTCCCACCGCGCGAGCTACGCGGGCGATCCCTATACCCGCCCGATGGGCGCAGGACTGGAATTGTTCGGACGGCGCAAGGACGGCAGCGAGTTTCCGATAGAGATTAGCCTGAGTCCGCTGCATACCGCGCAGGGAATGGTCGTAACGGCGATCATTCGCGACATCAGCGCCCGCAAGCAGATCGAACGCCAGCGCAAAGAGGCGCAGGTACGTTATCGGGAGCTGATGGACAACCTTCCGGTCGGGGTGTATCGCAAGACGGTCGGCGCCGACGGCCAGTTCCTCGAAGTGAATCCGGCTCTGGTCAGCATGCTCGAAGCCGACTCGGCCGAGGCGCTGCTGGAACGTCCGCTCGCCACGTTCAGGACGGCCGAAGGTCTGCCGCTGTTCCGCGAAAACGAAAGCCAGCTCGATGCAGTCGTCAACGCGGAGCTCGAGATGCGTACGCTCACGGGCCGCTCGTTCTGCGGTGCCATCAGCGCCCGCCTGAGACGCGAGTCGGACGGCAGGACCTATTACGACGGAATCATCGAAGACGTGACCGCACGCAAACAGATCGAGCGCCAGCTCGAGGATCGCACTGCGGAACTGGAGGCGATCAACCGTGAACTCGAGGCCTTCAGCTATTCCGTCTCCCACGACCTGCGCGCCCCGCTGCGGGCGATCGACGGCTTCAGCCGCATCGTGCTCACCGACTACGCCGAGCGCCTCGACGATACCGGGCGCGATCGGCTCGGACGCATACGGCGTGCGGCTCAGCACATGGGCACGCTGATCGACGACCTGCTCAAACTCTCGCGAGTCACCCGCACCGAACTGAAGCGCGAAGACGTCGATTTGAGCGCGCTGGCCGAAGATGTCGCGACCGAGCTGCGCAGGCAGGCGCCGGAGCGCGAGGCCACGTTCGACATCGCTCCCGCATTGCATGCGAACGGCGACCGCGGCCTGCTGCGCATCGTTCTCGACAACCTGCTTGGCAACGCCTGGAAATTCACCGGCGGCCGGGGCGACGCACGGATCTCGCTGGCAGCCGAAACCCGTAGCGGGGAGACGGTCTACGTGGTCAGAGACAACGGCGCGGGCTTCGACATGGCCTACGCCAACAAGCTGTTCGGCGTTTTCCAGCGCCTGCACGACACCAGCGAATTCCCGGGAACCGGCATCGGACTCGCCACCGTGCAGCGGATCGTCCACAAGCACGGCGGCCGCATCTGGGCCGAGAGCGAAGTCGGCAAGGGCGCGCAGTTTTACTTCACATTGGACGCGGAGAGAGCATCGTGAGCGACAAAAGCATACTGCTGGTGGAAGACAATCCGGACGACGCTGCGCTGACCGTTCACGCGCTGGAGACCAACAAAATCGGCAACACGCTGGTCGTCGCGCGCGACGGCGTCGAAGCGCTCGACTACCTGTTCGGAACTGGCAGCTACGCGGGGCGCTCCGCGGCCGAGCTCCCCGCGGTGGTGCTGCTCGACCTCAAGCTGCCGAAGATCGACGGCCTCGAGGTGCTTCGCCGTGTCCGCTCCGACGAGCGGACACGGCTTTTGCCGGTCGTGATCCTGACCTCGTCCAACGAGGAGGAGGACCGCATCAAGGGCTACTCCCTGGGTGCCAACAGCTATGTGCGCAAGCCGGTCGACTTCGACGATTTCGTCCGCGCGGCGGGACAACTGGGCCTTTACTGGCTACTGCTCAACCAGGCACCGCCGCGCGTGGGCTAGGCGGGTGAAGTGGGAGGAAGGCGAGGGACCGAGCATGAATAAAAAGGCAAACGACACCGGGCTGCGCGCCCTGATTGTTGAAGACTCGGAAGACGATGAGCTCTTGCTGGCGGACCAGCTTCTGAGCGCCGATTTCCAGCTCGAATGGCTCCGCGTCGACACCGAGCAGGCGCTGCGCGAGGCGCTGGCCGACGAATGGGACATCGTGTTTTCCGATTACTCGATGCCGCACTTCAGCGGCGCCCGGGCGCTCGAAATCGTCAAGCGGCACGACCCGGACATTCCCTTCATTTTCGTGTCCGGGACGATCGGCGAAGAGACCGCGGTCCACGGCATGCGCGCGGGCGCCCAGGATTACGTCATGAAGGGCAACCTCGCCCGGCTGGTGCCGGCGGTCGAGCGCGAACTTGCGGAGGCGAAAGTGCGCCGCGAGCGGCGGCATACCGAACAACTCGTACGCCGGCTCTCGCAGGCTGTCGAACAGGCGGCCGACAGTGTCTTCATCACCGACCGGCAGGGGACAATCCAGTACGTCAACCCGTCCTTCGAGCGCCTCACCGGCTACAGCGCGGCCGAGGCCATCGGCACGACGCCCGCGCTCATCAAGTCGGATCGCCACGACGACGCTTTCTTCCACAAACTGTGGGACACCATCCTGGCGGGCCGGATATTCCAGGAAACGCTCGTCAACCGGCGCAAGGACGGCGGTCTGTTCTACGAGGAAAAAACCATCGCGCCGCTGTTCGACAACAGGCGGCAGATCGCGAGCTTCGTCTCGACCGGCCGCGACGTCACCGACAGGATTCGTGCCGAGGAGACGCGTGGGCAGCTGCTGGAGATTCTCGAGGCGACGACCGACTTCGTAGCGATCTTCGAGGGCGACGGGCGGCTGCGCTATCTCAATCGCGCGGGGCGTGCCGTGCTTGGATTGACGGCGACCGAAGACGTCAGTTCGCGCCACATCGCCCAATGTCACCCCGAATGGGCGACCCAACGCCTGCTGATGGAAGCCTTCCCCACCGCGCGGCGCGACGGCGCCTGGCAGGGGGAGATCGCGGCGCGGCTGGCGGACGGGAGGGAAATCCCGGTGTCCCAGGTCGTGCTGGCGCACGGCGGCGCCAACGAGATGCCCGAATTCTTCTCGACCATTGCCCGTGACATCACCGAACGCAAACACTTCGAGCAAGAACTGCGCCGGCAGGCGACGCACGATGCGTTGACCGGCCTGCCGAATCGGATCCTGCTCGAAGATCAGATCGAGGTGGTCATCGCCCATTCCGCGCGCAGCCACAAGCTCGCTTCGGTGCTGTTTCTCGATATCGACAACTTCAAGCGCATCAACGACAGCCTCGGGCACGCCGCCGGCGACGCCATGCTGCGCCACGCCGCGCAGCGGCTGCGCGACTGCGTGCGCCCGACCGACGTCGTGGCCCGTTACGGCGGGGACGAATTCACGATCGTGCTCGGCGACCTGCCCCACATCGACAACATCCCAGCCATTCTGCACAAGGTGCGCGCGGCCTTCGAAACGCCGGTTCGCATTTCCGGGCAGGAGGTATACGCCTCGTTCAGCATGGGCATCTCGGTATACCCCCACGACGGCAACGACGGGGCCACGCTGCTGAAGAACGCCGACACGGCGATGTACCGCTCAAAGGCGAGCGGCCGCAACCGCTATCAGTTCTACGCGCCCGAAATGAATGCGCGAGGACAGGAACTGCTGTCCTTGGAAACCGACCTCCGGCGCGCCCTCGATCGCGGCGAGTTCCTCCTTCACTACCAGCCGCAGCTCGATCTGCGCGACAACCGCATCGCGGGCGTCGAGGCCTTGTTGCGCTGGAAGCATCCGCGGGATGGCGTGATCGCCCCGGGCGATTTCGTTCCGCTGCTTGAGGACACAGGCCTGATCGTGCCGGTCGGCGAGTGGGTGTTGCGCAACGCGTGTACCCAGTACCGCGCGTGCCGCGAATCCGGCGTCGCGCCAGTCAGGATTTCGGTCAATGTCTCGGCCCGCCAGTTCAGGGAGGAGACGCTGCTGCAGCAGGTCGAACAGGCGCTGCGCGAGGAGTGCATGCCGCCGCATCATCTGGAACTCGAAATCACCGAAAGCACGGCCATGCAGGATGTCGAGGCGACCGGCGACATTCTGGCCGCGCTGGACGCACTCGGCGTACGCCTCGCGATCGACGATTTCGGCACCGGCTATTCGTCGCTCGCCTATTTGAAGCGCTTTCCGCTCGACGCGCTGAAGATCGATCAGGCGTTCATCCGCGATGCCCCGCGCGACACCAACATCGCGGCGATCGCCGAGGCGAGTATTTCGCTGGGGCACAAGCTCGGCCTGGAGGTCGTCGCGGAAGGCGTCGAGACCGCGGACCAGCTCGCCTTCCTGCGCAAGCACGCCTGCGATCTCATCCAGGGATTCCACTTCAGCCGGCCCCTGCCCGTCGATACGCTCACGCCCTTTCTCACCAGGCACGCGGCCGGGGGCAGCGGTGAGGCGGCCGCGTCCACTGCGGATAGCGAGCCTTAGCCGGTGGCGTCTGGCTCCCGCGCGGCGCTCAGCGGTCGCCCGTCCCGAGCTCGAGTTCGTCGCGGTAGGGCCGGCTTGGATACTGGAAGCGCACCGGGCCATCCGGCTCGGCATGGACGAACTGGCGCACGAAGGGATCG
>CBJMYK010000112.1:0-5762 GCA_966433795.1 uncultured Thiobacillus sp.
CGCTGTGCGTCACACGCCGGATGGAACCATCGTGCGCGTGGAGCTCGACGAAACGGGACGTGTCGTCGCCGCGCAGGTCAAGCGCAGCAGCGGCTCGCCACGCCTCGACGCCGCCGCGCTCACGGCGGTCCGCTCGTGGCGGTGCCAGCCGGCGCAACGCGACGGCCAGCCGGTCCGCGCGGTGGCGACCCAACCATTCAATTTCACCCTGGAAGGACCCTGACCATGGAAAACAGCCTGGGCTTTGCCCATTTTCTCGCGCAGACCGATGCGCTCGGGCGCGTCGTCCTGCTCCTGCTGCTCGCGCTCTCGGCGGCGAGCTGGTATCTGATCGTGACCAAGGCGATCGCCAACTACCTGGCAGGGCGCCGCGCGGACGCGTTCCTGAAGCAGTTCTGGGCTTCGGACTCGCTGCAGGACGTGCGCGCGGCGCTGCGCGCGCAGCCGCGCGACAACGCGTTCGCCGAACTCGCCCACGACGCGCTCGAAGCCGCCGAGGACGACCACCAGCACGGCGTGCAGAAGCTCGCGGCGGCGGGCGGGCTCGGCGAGTTCCTGACCCGTCTCCTGCGCAACGGCATCGACCAGGAAGCGATGCGTGCCGAACGCGGCCTCACCGTGATGGCCTCGGCCGGCTCCGCCGCGCCGTACATCGGGCTGTTCGGCACGGTCTGGGGGATTTATCACGCGCTCGTCAACATCGGCCTCGCGGGACAGGGCACGCTCGACAAGGTGTCGGGCCCGGTCGGCGAGGCGCTGATCATGACCGCGATCGGGCTCGCGGTCGCGATCCCCGCCGTGCTCGCGTACAACGCGTTCAACCGGCGCAACCGCGTCTGGCTCGCGCGGCTCGACGCCTTCGCGCACGATCTGTACACCGTGCTCACGGTCGGCGCGAAAGGCGCCGGCGTGGCCGGCGAGGTGCGACCGCTGCACGGCGCCGCGCGGCCGCTCCAGCACGCAAGCGCGAAGGCCTGAGCCATGGCGATGGGAAGCTTCGATCCGCGCCGCCCGCAGACCCCGATCGCCGAAATCAACGTCGTGCCGCTGGTCGACGTGATGCTGGTGCTGCTGGTGATCTTCATCATCACCGCGCCGCTCCTGACCCATTCGGTCAAGATCGACCTGCCCAAGGCGAGCAGTGCGCCCAACCTCACGCAGCCGGCGCACGTCGAATTCGCGATACGCGCGAACGGCGACTTGTACTGGAACGGCGCGCGCGTCGGACCGCAGGAACTGGCCGCACGCTTCGCCGTGGAAGCGCGCAAGCAGCCGCAGCCCGAGCTGCATATTCGCGCCGATCGACACGTGCACTACGAGCGTGTCGCCCAGGTCATGTCCGCGGCCGCCCAGGCCGGTCTCGTGCGCATCGGATTCGTGACCGAGCCGGTCAAGCCCTGATCGCCGCGCGGGCAGCGCAGGCGATGCCCGCCGGCTCCAAGTGCCCTCCGCGCCGCGCGCCTGCGCTCGCGGTCCGCATTTCGTCCTGTTTTGGAACAAGCCAGCGCGCGTCCTCCGGAACACACCTGTTCCGTTCGGCAGCGCCGCGCCCGCGGCGCGCCGCGGAAAAGCCCTTCCTGCGGGCCTTCGGTAGCTGGCATCGGTCGTGCTAGGTCTTTGACGCGTGCACGCTGAGTCTCCTGCGCGCACGTACCTCCTGCTCTCTTGAACCGGTATTCGCCGGTTCTTTTTTTTGGTCTCCCGACTTCGCTCCACCCGTGCCGCGGCGCTTCGCCCGGCCGCGGGCCGCGGCGACGTTTCAGCGCGGAACGAAGAGCGGAACATGACGCGTCGGAGTCTGCTGTAACCGATTGTTTTTACAAAAATAAGTAAGCTGGCACGGCCGCTGCTTAAACAGCGATGCGACATACCGTTGCACCTCAAATCCGTCTGTGAAGCTGTATCCGCCGCTCCGGGCGGCATGGGGGGATGGGGCGAACCATTGGAGGCGAACATGAAAATTCGAGCAAGTGAAAACAGGACGAGCGGGCGGATCAAGTCCATCTGCGTTTCGATGTCAGCGACGGCCCTGCTCGCGCTGCCGGCGGGTGCGGCGCTGGCGGACAGCAAGGACGGAAACTTCCCGACCGCGGACGAGGTGGGCGGGCAGGTGTATACCGAGCCGGTCGGCGTCGGCAAGAAGTTGCCGCTCGACTTCGACGCCTACGACCTCGACGGCAAAAAGGTCGACCTCGCGCAGGCGATCGCGGGCAAACGATCGATGGTGGTGTTCTTCATTTCCGCCGTCCCGGTTTCGGTCGAGGAGCTCGTGAAGATCGAGAACTTCGCACGCTCGCAGGGCAACGGCATCAACCTCGTCTTCGTCAACGCCGACACGGTCGGCGCCGCCCTGCAAGGCGGACCGAAGATGGCCGTCCCCAACACGGTGAAGACCATGCACATGATCAAGAAGGAACAGAAGCTCCAGAGCCGGCAGCTCTATGTCGCGCCCAACGACGCGCTGAGCCCCACCGGCGTCTCGAACCGTCTCGGTTTCCGCGGCTTGCCGACGTCCTTCGTCGTCGACAAGAACGGCGTCATCGAGAAGGTGTTCGTGGGCCCGCAAAACTGGAAGAAGGGCGCCATCTGAGCTTCGCTGGTATCGACAGAATCTAGGAGAAAGTAATGAGCATCAACAGAAGGCAGTTCATGAAGAGCGCGGTCGCCGCGGGCATGGCGGGGACGGCGACGATGTTGGGATCGCGCAGCGCGTTTTCGGCGGTCCACGACCCGGTCGGCGAGGCGCAGGCCGACCTGTTCAAGAAATTCAAGGGCAACGTCGTGCTGTTGCCGAGCAAATATGGCGGATACGTGCAGGCGCTGGACCTCTCGACGCCGGAGACGCTGGCCTGGTATTCCTACGGCCTGCACGGGATCGACATGCCGATTCCCCACCACATCGCTGCCATGCCGTCGAAGGATCCGTACAAGGGCTTCGATTTCTACCAGACGATGCAGCCGCCGGCGGCGCCCTACGTCAACGAGAACTCGCCCGAGTGGCGCAACCGCGGCGACTTCAAGATGTTCAAGATGCGCTACGACGGCAGCGGCAAGCAGAATTCGATCACGGTCGTCAACGACATCGGCGAAACCACCGGCATGTCGCTCGGCGTTCACGTGTCGATCGGCGTCGGTGAAAACGCCAACAAGTACGTCGCCTTCGCCGACGGCCAGAAGGACATGGTGCTGATCACCGACCTCAGCGACAGCCCGAAGATCGTCAAGGCCTTCCGCGCCGACTACGATCCGGTCGCACGCCAGCTCAACGTCAGCCACGTCTTCCCCGATTCGACGACCGGGAAATTCGACTTCGTCGGTCGCAAGGGCATGAAGACGTCGCACGAGGCGATGCTCGGCGAAGAACTGATGCCGGCCGACCCGACCGCGGTCTTCGTCGACGCGTTCACCTGGCATCCGACGCTGCCGTTCGGTGCGATCCTGATCCGTCGTCTCGGCTGCTGTGCGATCGTCGACACGCGGACCTGGGAGGTCGTCTCCCTGCTGTCCACCGCCAAGGGCGCGCCCGACAACTTCCCGCTCGTCAAGCAGACGGGTTTCACCTGGACCTTCTCGGTGCCGTCGGTGCTGACGCCGCTGCACGAGGCGGGCTTCATCACGAGCGGCGAGTACTTCCTCGCCTGCAACAACGTGCTGCAGAACAACATCGCGGTCTACCGCTCGACCGACGAGAACCCGACCAAGTGGAAGAAGGAGACCTTCGTCGAGGGCTTCGGCACCAAGTATCTGCCGCTGCACATGGGCAATGTGCCGGATTCGCGCTTCGCCTACTTCACGATGTGGGCGCGCAAGCCCAATAACGGCTACATCTGCAAGGTCGACACGAAGACCTGGAAGGTGCTCGCCAAGTGGGACACGGGTCCGGACCCCCATACCTGCGACTGCACCGTCGACGGCAAGTACATGACCACCGTGTACAGCGGTCACCAGGCGGGCCAGTCCGGGCTGGTCGTGATCAACATCGAGAACGACAAGATCGAGGCGCGCCTGCCGTCTCCGGGCGGCATGCACGATCACGTCGTGGTTCCCGAAAGCTGGGAAGGCCTGAAGTACTCGCGCAGCACCTCGGTGTAAGCGGCGCCCTGCCGGCGGTTCGCCGCCGGCGGGTTTTCCCGCACGGGTTGAAACAGGAAGGAGATGACGAATGACTACGAGCGTTCAGAATCCGCGCGGTTTTGCAGCGGTGATCCTGGCCATGCTGTTGAGCGCGACGAGCCCAGCCTGGGCGCACAGCAACGAACATCTCGCGACGATGAGCGGCGCCCACGGCGGCATGCTGCGGATGGCCGAGATGTATCACTTCGAACTCGTCATGAAGGACGGCGAGGCGCACGTGTGGGTGACCGACCACGGCGACGTGCCGCAATCGACCCAGGGCGCGGTCGCGACGCTGCGCGTCATCAACGGCAGCGAGGCGTTCTCGGTCTCGCTCCAGCCGAGTGGGCGCAACGAGCTCGTCGCGAAGCATGCGCGCCTCAAATCGCGCAAAGGCACGAAGATGGTCCTGACCGTCAGCATGGACGGCGAAGCGCCCCTCAAAACGCGCTATGCCATGGATTAGTGGACAGCCGCACCGACTTGCGCCGTGACCCTGACCGACCGTTTTCCTGCTTTTTCTTCGCGCCTGCTGCGGCTTCTCGCCGCGGCCTGCGCCCTGGCGCTGCTGCACGCTTCCCCCGCGGCGCTTGCCGACCCGAGCGGCGCCGCGGCCGAGAACCGCAAGCGCCTGATCGCGACCAATAGCTGTCCGGGCTGCGACCTGCGCGGCGTCGACCTCGCGCGGCAGAACCTTCTCGGGGCCGACCTGCAGCAGGCGGACCTCTCGCGTGCCGACCTGCGCGGGGCCTCGCTGCAGGGCGCCAATCTCGCGGAGGCCCGTCTCGTCGATGTCGACCTGAGCGGTGCGGTGATCGGCGGGACGGTCATGAGCGGCGCCGACCTGCGTGGCGGCAAGCTGCCCGGGGTCAACGCGAATCGTACGCGCTTCACGCAGGCCGACCTGAGCGGGGCCGATCTCAGCGACGCGCTGCTCGAACACGCCGATCTCGAGGGTGCCAAGCTGCACGGGACCCGATTCACGGGCGCGGACCTGTACGAAGCCCGTTTCCTCTTTGCGGAAATGGCGGACACGGATTTTTCCGGCGCGAACCTGCACGAGGCCGATTTCAGCGACGCCGAGGTGTCCGGCATGCGGACCGACGGCCGCACCACCTGCGTCGACCTGAAGCCGGGACCGTGCAGCTTCGACTAACACGGGTGGCGACATCCGAACACAAGGAGCAGTCATGTATCGAAAGACCAAAAACGCCCCTGCGCTTGCGTGCCTGATCGCGATCGCCGGGTTTGCGCAGCCTCTGTACGCAGACGAAGCGCGGGCCCCGACCGGGCAGGAACTCGCTTTCGACAACCGCAAGGGTAACTGCCTCGCCTGCCATAGGGTGCCCGGCGATGCGAAAGCCGTGACCCAGGCGAACATCGCGCCGCCGCTCATCCAGATGAAGGCGCGTTTCCCGGATCGCGCCAAACTCTACGCGCAGTTGTGGGATGCCTCGAAGGCCAACGCGGACAGCCTGATGCCCCCCTTCGGCAAGCACAAGATCTTGAGCGACGAAGAAATCAACAAGGTCGTGGATTACGTCTACGGCCTGTGAAGACCGGCGGCCCCCATACGGAGAAAGTGATGAAGAAAACGGTTTCGATCCTGTTCTGCCTCGGCGCGCTCGCGGCGAACGCTCTGGCGACGG
>CBJMYK010000113.1:0-5707 GCA_966433795.1 uncultured Thiobacillus sp.
GTATCGACTGTCACGCCGCGCCGCGCGCCAGATGCTCCAGATGCGCCAGCCGTCGACCGCCGCGCACCGGCGGACGCCCCGGCGCAGCGCGCGCCGGCGTCTTCTCCTTCTGCAGGCGCGCCATTGCGCTTTCGCCCTGACCAGCAATCGAGCCTGCTTGCCCAGGCCTACGCGGCCTACCAGGGCGGCGCGCTCGACGAGGCACTTCGCCTTTACACCCGCGCCGCGAACGGGGCACCGAACGTCGACGCGCTACTCGGACTGGCGGCGATCGCCGGTGTGCAGAATCGCGAGGCGGACGCCCAGCGCCTGTATCGCGAAGTTCTCGACCTCGAGCCGCGTAACGCGACGGCCCAGGCCGCACTCCTCGACCTCCTCGGCAATACGGACGACAGGGCCGCCGAAAGCCGGTTGAAGCTGCTGATCGAGCGCGAGCCGAGTCCGCATCTCTACCAGACGCTCGGCAATCTCTACGCCGGACAAAACCGCTGGGCCGACGCGCAGGCGGCGTATTTCGAAGCCTACCGCGGCGCCGCCGACAACGCCGACTACGCCTATAACCTCGCGGTGAGCCTCGATCACCTGCGCCAATACCCGTCCGCGCTCGCGTACTACACGAAATCCCTGGCCCTCGGCGGCACCCCACGTTTCGACCGCAGCCAGGCCGAGGCACGCGTGCAGCAACTCAAGCGGGTTCCTTGACCGAATGGAGCGCCGCAAGAAACTGCGCATGGGCGAGACCCTGGTTTCCCAGGGTCTCATCACGCTCGACCAGCTGCGCATCGGCCTCAAGGAACAAAAGGCCACCGGACTGCCGATCGGCCGTCAGCTCGTCGCCCTGGGCTTCATCACCGAGGCGGTGTTGCGCGATCAGCTCGCCAACGCGCTGGGAAGCCAAGGCATTGATCTGACCCAGGTCGTCGCCGACCCGGAAGCCCTGCATCTCGTACCCGAGGATTTCGCACGCCGCCACCATCTGCTGCCGATCGCCCACGATGCGGCGCGAAACGTGCTCACGCTCGCGACGACCGACATGTTCAACGTCGTGGCGCTCGACCAGCTCAAAGCCGGACTCGGCGGCCACCTCGAGATCGACACACTGCTCGCCGGCGAGGCCCAGCTACTCGAGTGCATCGACAAGTTCTATGGCTTCGACCTTTCGCTCGACGGCATCCTGCGCGAAATCGAAACCGGCGAGGTCGACTACGCCAGCCTCAACCCCGAGACCGAGGAATACACCCAGCCCGTCGTGAGACTGGTCGGCGCGCTCCTGACCGACGCGGTCAAACGCGAAGCCTCCGACATCCACTTCGAGCCCGAGCATGCCTTCCTGCGCATCCGTTACCGCATCGACGGCGTGCTCGAACAGATCCGCAGCCTGCACAAGACCTATTGGCCGGGCATTCTCGTGCGGCTGAAGGTGCTGTCGGGCATGAACATCGCCGAGACGCGCGCGCCACAGGACGGGCGCATGTCGCTCACGCTCAACGGGCGCCCGATCGATTTTCGCGTCTCCAGCCAGCCCGGTATCCACGGCGAGAATCTCGTGCTTCGTATTCTCGACCGCGAAAAATCGATCATGCCGCTCGAGCAGATGGGCTTCACCACCGACGCCTTGCGCGAACTGCAGCTCATGATGGCGCGACCCGAAGGCATCCTGGTCGTCACCGGACCGACGGGCTCAGGCAAGACGACAACGCTCTACTCGATGCTCTCGCACCTCAACAACGAGACCGTGAACATCATGACGCTGGAAGACCCGGTCGAATACCCGGTCACGCTGATGCGCCAGAGCTCGGTCAATGAGACGCTCAAGCTCGACTTCGCCAACGGCATTCGCTCGATCATGCGCCAGGACCCGGACATCATCCTGGTCGGCGAAATCCGCGACAAGGACACGGCGGAAATGGCGTTCCGCGCGGCGATGACCGGCCACCAGGTGTTCACCACGCTCCACACCAATTCGGCGCTCGGCGTGTTTCCGCGTCTGATGGACATCGGCATCCAGCCCGGCATTCTCTCCGGCAACATCATCGGCGTCATCGCGCAGCGCCTCGTCCGCAAGCTTTGCCCGCGCTGCAAGGAAGCCTACGAGCCGGACGAGGACGAGGCCCGCATCCTCGGGGTGGACCCAACCGAATCGACGTGGATCTTCCGCGCGACCGGCTGTCCGGCATGCAGCCACAAGGGCTACCGCGGACGGCTAGCCTTGATCGAACTGTTGCGTATGGATCCGACGCTCGACGAACTGGTTGCCAATCATGCGCCGCTGCACGAAATCCGCCGCGCAGCATTCGAGCATGGCTATCACCCCCTTGCCGAGGATGGCGTCAAGCGGGTACTGGATGGAATCACCTCGCTCGCGGAAGTGGCGCGGGTGGTGGATCTGACGGGAAGGGTGTGACGATGGCCCGAGCTGATCTGCAGCGCGCTGCGTCTGCGAGGCGCATCTAGCCATGCCCTTCTTCGACTACCGTGCCGTCGACCAGACCGGGCGTTCCGCCCGGGGCACGCTCTCGGCGGTCAACGACGTCGATCTCGAATTGCGGCTCAAGCGCATGGGGCTCGACCTCATCACGCTGTCCGAGTTGTCGCGGCAGTATGCGCCGCAGGGCCGCGACCGCGTCACGCGGCGCGATCTCGTGACCTTCTGCATCCACATGCGCTACATCACGCGCGCCGGGATTCCCCTGCTCGAGGGCCTGCGCGACCTGCGTGACAGCATGGACAAGCGCGGCTTCCGCGATGTGTTGACCGCGCTGCTCGAGGATCTGGAAGGCGGCAAGGTGCTGTCGCAGGCGCTGGCTGCGCATCCCGCCGTATTCGGCGCGGTATTCGTCCACAGCGTGAAGGCCGGCGAGCAGACCGGATTGCTCGACACGGTCTTCGAGCGCCTCGCCGAATCGCTCAAGTGGCAGGAGGAAGTCAGCGCCAAGGCGAAGCGCCTGATGATCTATCCGCTTCTGGTGCTCGCGGTCGTCGGGACGGCCATCCTGTTTCTGCTGATCTACCTCGTGCCCCAGGTCCTCACGCTGGTCGAGACCATGGGCGTCGTGCTGCCGCTGCCGACGCTGATACTGATGGCGGTGTCGGACGCCGTGCGCTCATATTGGCTGATCGGCCTGCTGCTGGCGCTCGCGCTCGGTATCGGCGTGCCACTGTGGGTGACGAAGAACGAGTCCGGCCGCGAGTGGTGGGACCGCGCCCAGCTGCGGCTACCGGTTGTCGGGCCCATCGTGCAGAAGATCGTCCTCTCGCGCTTCACCAACACGCTGGCGATGATGTACCGCTCCGGTGTGACGGTGCTTGACGCCTTGCGGGCCGGCGAGATGGTCGCGGGAAACCGCTTGATCGCGCGCGGCATTCATCGGGCGGCGCAGCAGATTGCGGACGGCCGCGGCCTGTCGGAAAGCTTCCAGTCACTGGCACTGTTCCCGCCGCTGGTAATCCGCATGCTGCGCGTCGGCGAGACGACCGGCGCGCTCGACGAGGCGCTCGACAACGTGACGTACTTCTATAACCGGGAAGTGCTGGATTCGATCGAAAACGGGCTCAGGATACTTGAGCCCCTGCTCACGGCCATTCTCGGCCTGCTGCTCGGTGGCATTCTGGTATCGGTACTGCTGCCGATTTACGATCTCATCGGAAACCTGCCGCTGTGATGCTCGACCACCGCCTGATCCTGCTTGCGACGCCGCGCCAGATCGGCGTCCTCGACTGGCGACCCGGGCGCATGCATTGGCTGGGCGAGTTTCAGGCGAGCCCCGAGGGCCTGGCGGCGTTCCGCCGCATCATCGCGCGCAGCGCCGGCCTTCCCGTCGTGCTCGTCGCCGACACCGTCGAGGAAGATTACCGCAGCGAGATCCTGCCGCACGTGCAAGGCCGCGCACGCGCCGAAATGCTCGGACGCAAGCTCAAACAGGTATTCCGCAACGCGCGCTTCACCGGCGCCTGGCGCCAGGCGCGCGAAGCGAGCGGCCGCCGCGACGACCGCTACCTGCTCGTCGCGCTGCCCGACGCAGACTGGCTGACCCCCTGGCTCGGCGTGCTGCACAGCGAGTCCGTACCGCTCGCCGGCATCACGCCGCTGGCGCTCGCGTATCAGTATCTTCTCGCCAAGCTCAAGGCACCCTCGACTCACGTCCTGCTCGCCTGCAGGCTTGGCAACGGCCTGCGGCTGTCCTACTACCATAACGGCCTGCTGCGCTTTTCGCGCCTGATCGCCGGCGAGACGCCGACCCAGTCTCCCGGCAACGCGGCAGACGAAATCGCGAAAACCCAGCTCTACATGAGCGGCCAGCGCATTCTGCCGCGCGAAGCCCGTCTGCATGTGCTGCTGCTCGACCCGTCGAGCCAGCTCGACAGCGCCCAGGCACCGCTCAACGCCGACCCCGCATTCAGCGCGCGGGTGATCGACATGGCGAGCCTGGCGCGCGCGCTCCACATTCCGGACGATTTCCTGCGGGCGACGCCCGAGGTCGCGCCGCTCGCCGCAATCGCCGGCGAAGTCCTGCATCTGAACCTCGCTCCAGCCGAGTTGCTGCAGCGCCATACCGAATTCCTCTGGCGCCGCGGCCTGCGCGCGGCGGCGGGGGTGATCGCGTTCCTCGGCGCCGGCATCACAGCCGCCTACTGGTTGCACGCCCAGGAGCTGGAGGCCCAGGCGAGCCAACTCGCTCAGCAGACGCAGCGGTTCGAGAGCCGCTACCTGACCATCGCACGCACCTTCCCGCCGGATGCCGCGACGCCCGAGCAGTTGGCGCGTACGGTCGACATGGCCCGGCGGCTCGATGCCGGACAGATCGAGGCCGACGCGCTCCTCGCCGGCGTCGGCGCAGCGCTGCAGGCAACGCCCGACGTCGTGCTCGATACCCTGAGTTGGCGCGACGACAGCTTGACCTCGGGAGGCATACGCCTCGAGGTCGAGGCCGCGCTCGTTCCCTTCGACGGCAATTACCGCGCCGCGATGCAGCGCATCGAGCGTTTCATGCGCACCCTGCGCGCCCAACCTGGGGTCGAGGCGGTGAATCTCGTCAGCAGCCCCGTCAATGCCGCGTCGACCGGCACGCTGTCGGGCAAGACCATCGAAGGCCCCGCCGCGAACGCGCCCGCCGCCCGCTTCAGTGTCAGCGTCAGCATCAACGAGGCGCGTCCATGAGCCATCCGCCCTTTACGGCCCTGAAGCTTCCGCTCGCGCTGGTGCTGGCGGCGCTCCTCCTCACGAGCGCCGGCATCTGGTGGGGAGGCGGTCAGGCCGCGAGCGCCGCCGCGGAACTCAGCGCGCGGCAGAGCGCGCTCGACGACGCCCGCCGCAAACTCGACAGCAGCCGCCAACAGCAGCAGCTCATCGCCCGCCATCTCGCCGCTTACCGCGCGCTCGTCGCGCGCGGCTTCGTCGGCGCCGAAGACCGGCTGGCGTGGATCGAGGCGGCCCAGCTCGCGAACCGCGACGTCGGTCTTTACGGACTCGACTATCGGCTCGCGCCGCGTACGGCGGCTCCGCCGGCGCTCGCCGACAGCCTGGCGCTTGGCCAGACCACGATGACGCTGACGATGCCCGTGCTCGTGGAAACCGATCTTCCGCGTTTTCTTGCGGCGTTGAAGGTGCGCGCGCCCGGCGTCGTTCGCGTCCAGGGATGCCGTCTGACCCGGCGCGAGGACCTGCCGTTCGCCGCCACCAATCGACCGACGCTGCAGGCCGAATGCG
>CBJMYK010000114.1:0-5685 GCA_966433795.1 uncultured Thiobacillus sp.
GCGGCGCGCCTGGTCTGCGATGTCGGATTCGTTCCCGCCCTTGAGGATGAGCCGAGTCATCGCATCGGTGATAGGCATGACTTGATAGATGCCGACGCGGCCTTTGTAGCCGCTGCCGCCGCAGATGTCGCAGCCCACTGGCCGATACGGCTTCCAGGTCCCGTCCAGTTGATCCTCTGTGAAGCCGGCGGCGAGCAGGGTTTCCGCAGGGATGTCGGCCGGCTCCTTGCAGCTACACAAACGTCGACCGAGCCGCTGCGCGGTGATCAGGATCACCGAGGACGCGACGTTGAACGGCGCGACGCCCATATTCAGCAGGCGGGTCAGCGTGCCCGGGGCGTCATTGGTGTGCAGTGTCGACATCACCATGTGCCCGGTCTGCGCGGCCTTGATCGCAATATCGGCGGTTTCGAGATCACGGATCTCACCGACCATGATCACGTCGGGATCCTGACGCAAGAACGACTTGAGCGCCGCCGAGAAGGTCAGGCCGGCCTTGTCGTTGACGTTGACCTGATTGATTCCGGGTAACTGAATTTCGGCGGGGTCTTCCGCGGTCGAGATGTTGACGTCCGGCTTGTTCAAGATGTTCAGGCAGGTATAAAGCGACACCGTCTTGCCCGAACCCGTGGGGCCGGTGACGAGAACCATGCCGTAGGGGCGCTCGATGGCGTTGAGCAGCAGCTCTTTTTGCCACGGCTCGTAACCCAGTGCCTCGATTCCGAGCTGAGCGCTGGTCGGATCGAGAATACGCATGACGATCTTTTCGCCATACAGCGTCGGCAAGGTGCTCACGCGGAAGTCGATCGCGCGGTTTTTCGACAGCACCATCTTCATGCGCCCGTCCTGCGGCACGCGCTTCTCGGAAATGTCGAGGCGCGACAACACCTTGATGCGCGACGCAACCTTGTCCTTGATTGCCATCGGCGGCTGCGCGACTTCGTACAGCATACCGTCGCGCCGGTAGCGGATGCGGTAGAACTTCTCATAAGGCTCGAAGTGGATGTCCGACGCCCCCATGTTGATGGCGTCGAGCATGATCTTCTGCAGATAGCGCACGACCGGCGCGTCGTCGATCTCGATCCCGCCCGTATCCTGCGCGGCGGCCGCAGCACTCTCTTCGTCGGCGAAATCCAGGTTGAGGTCTTCGGCGTTCAGCACGGCCAGCGTGCTTTCCGAGGCCTCGCCCGCCTTCTCGATCAGCTTGCCGAGCTTGTCGTCCTCTACCACGACCGGTTCGACGGCCTGGCCGGTCTGGAACTTGACCTCGTCGAGCGCTTGCAGGTGGGTCGGGTCGGAGGTGGCGACATACAGCTTGTTGCCGCGCTGATAGAGCGCGAGCACGCGCCGCTTCTGCACCAGCTTCTGGTCGAGCAAGCCTTGGGGCAGGCTCTCCGGGTCCATGGCGTTGAGATCGAGATAGGGAAAGCCGAACGACCCCGCGGCGAATTCGGCGACCTGGTCGGCCTTGAATCGCCGGCCCTTGATCAACTCGGTCACGAACGAGTCGCCCGACTGGCTCGCGCGATTCCAGACACCCTCGGCGTCCTGCTCGGACAGCCAGCCGTGGTTGACCATCGCCCGCGCCAGTCCGGTCAGGTTGTTGGTGTTCGTTACAGCGGCCATTGCGTGTTCCCCGACAAATTCACCTCGAAAACAGGGTGGACATGGTCCGGGGGGCGCGCGGTCGACGCAGAATCACAGGCCTTAACGGCGATTTTTCGACTAAGTTGAGGCGCTCGAAGGGGGGGCCTCGAGCGCCGTCGGGATATAGATGCGCGCCATTTTTACGGCGCGATCCTGGGTCTGCACGATTTCCACCGGCACGTTGCCGAGCTTGAGGCTCACGCCCGCCTCCGGGATGTCTTCGAATTGCTCGAGCAAGAGGCCGTTGAGCGTTTTCGGTCCATCGAGAGGCAGCGACAAGCCAAGCTTGCGGTTGAGATGACGCAGCAGCACCGTGCCTTCTGCGAGCCAGCTTCCGTCCTCTTCCCTGCGCAGATAGCCCATGTCCGAAGGAGCCTGGGTCGTGAATTCGCCGACCATTTCCTCCAGCAGATCCTCGAGCGTCACCAAGCCCTGCAGCTCACCATACTCGTCGACCACGAGCGCGAGCCTGCGGCGGCCGCTCTGGAAATTGCGCAACTGGGTGAAAAGCGGCGTGCCAGCAGGAACGAAGTAGGCTTCCTCGAGGTTCTGCTTCATCGTGTCGGGGTCGAGGACTTCGCCGGTCAGCGCATGCAGCACGCGACGCACATGCAGCACGCCGAGCACGCTGTCGGGCGACCCCTGGTGGACAACGAGCCGCGTATGATGGCTGGTGGAAATTTGTTGCCGCAACCGCTCGGGATCGTCTTCGATATCGATCGCCTCGATCTGGCTGCGCGGCGTCATGACGTCGTCCACCGTGATGTCTTCGAGCTCGAGCAGGTTCATCAGGATCCGGTGGTGCTCGCGCGGCAGCCGCCCGGACGACTCCAGCACGATGGTGCGCAGTTCCTCGAGGCCGAGACTGTTGCCTTGGGAGGGGTCTGGTTGCTTGATGCGAGCGAGCTTCAAAATACCCTGGACGAACAGATTCACGAACCACACCAGGGGATAGGCGAGCTTTAGAAGCGGCGCCAGCAACAGCGTCGCGGGGTAGGCCACCCGTTCGGGAAAGGACGCGCCCAGCACCTTGGGCGTGACTTCGCTGAACACGAGGATCAGGAAGGTCAGCAGTAGCGTCGCCGTGAACAACACGATCTCGCCGTCGCCGAACAGGCGAATCGCCAACACCGCGGACAGGGTGCCGGACGCCGAATTGACGAGATTGTTGCCGAGCAGAATCACGCCCAATAGCTTGTCGGTCTGATCGAGCAGCGCTTGTGCGCGGACCGCGCCGCGTACGCCCGAGTCTGCTGCATGACGCAAGCGATAGCGATTGATCGCCATCATCGCGGTCTCGGATGCAGAGAAGAACGCCGAGGTCAAAAGCAGGACAGCGAGCACGCCGAACAGCGTGCCGGTAGAAATGTTATCCAATCAGGATCGCCTCAACGACCGAGCACGACTTCCAACACGAATTGCGTCCCGAGATATGCCAGGAGCAACAGGGTGAAGCCGGTAATTGTCCACCAGAGCGCCGTGCGACCACGCCAGCCGCGGAAATGCCTGCCCAGCAACAGGCCACCGAACACCAGCCAGGACAGGATGCCGAGCACGACCTTGTGCGTGAGTTGCAGAGGCTGACCGAACAGCTCTTCCGAAAACAGGATGCCGCTCGATAACGCGAGCGTCAGCAAGCCGAAGCCGACGCCGATCGTGCGGAACAGGACGGCCTCGAGGGTGAGCAGCGGCGGCACCGCGCCGACCATCGCGGCGCCGCGGTGCAACTGCTTTTCGAGGATCGTCATCAGCAGTGCGTGCAGGGCCGCGACGGCAAGCAGCCCGTAAGCCAGAAACGCGACGACCAGATGGGCGCGCAAGGCGAGCGTCTGCGAATTGGGGATGACATGGGCAGTCGTAAAAACGGCCATGAACAAGGTTCCGACCCCGGCCAGCCCGGTCACCCAGGATTGCACACGCGCCAGCGGCGCGCCGTGGCTGCTGGCCCAGTACATCAGCGCGGCCAACCAGAAAACCGTGGAGACTGAATTGCCGAAACCGAGCCGGATGTCACCTTCGCCGAGGACCGACGCATACAGGAGCGCACCGTTCGCCAGCAGGGTAAGGGGCAGGCCCAGACGTAGCCACAACGATTGCGCAGGGACACGGCGCATCCCCCAGGCCATCGAGCCATACGCGACACTCACACCCAAGGCGGCCAGCGAAAACGGAGACATTCGTTAAAATAGGAAGGCGTTCCAACCTATTATCCATGCCGCCCGAGGCGGCAACAAGGAAGCCATGTTCGAAAATCTCAGCGGACGCCTTGCCGGTGTCGTCAAGAATCTGCGCGGACAGGCCCGCATCACCGAAGCCAACATCCAGGACACCTTGCGCCAGGTGCGGCTGGCGTTGCTCGAAGCCGACGTCGCGCTTCCAGTCGTCAAGAACTTTATCGATGCCGTCAAGACCCGCGCGCTGGGCCAGGAGGTGCTCGCCAGCCTGTCGCCCGGACAAGCCCTGATCGGCATCGTCCACGACGAACTCACCCGGCTCATGGGCGGCGAGAACGCCGACCTGAACCTCGCTGCGACACCGCCCGCCGTGATCTTGATGGCGGGCCTGCAGGGTTCGGGCAAGACCACGACGAGCGGCAAGCTGGCTCTGCTTCTGAAAAACCGCAAGAAGAAGGTTCTGCTCACCTCGGCCGATGTATACCGCCCGGCCGCAATCGACCAGCTACGGCAGCTTGCCAGGCAGCTCGACGTGAGCTTTTTCGACGCCGGGGAAGAGCGGGACCCCGTGAACATCGCGCGCGCCGCGCAGGGCCACGCGCGCAAGCAGTTCTACGACGTGCTGATCGTCGACACGGCTGGCCGCCTCGCGATCGACGAGGCGATGATGAATGAGATCAAGGCGCTGCACGCCGCGATCGCACCCGTCGAAACGCTGTTCGTTGTCGATGCGATGCAGGGTCAGGACGCCGTCAACGTCGCCCGCGCCTTCAACGAGGCACTGCCACTCACCGGAGTCGTCCTGACCAAGCTCGACGGCGACGCGCGCGGCGGCGCGGCGCTCTCCGTGCGTCAGATCACCGGCAAGCCGCTGAAATTCATCGGCGTCGGCGAGAAACCCAACGGCCTGGAGCCCTTCCATCCCGAACGGATGGCGCAACGCATCCTCGGCATGGGTGACGTGCTGTCGCTGATCGAGCAGGCGCAAAGTTCGGTCGACCTGGCCGAGGCGAAGAAAATCGCCGACAAGGTCAAGAAAGGCAAGGACTTCGACCTCGAGGACTTCAAGGCGCAGATCCAGCAAATGCGCAAGATGGGCGGCCTGTCGGCGCTGA
Organism: uncultured Thiobacillus sp.; assembly: GCA_966433795.1. Taxonomy (GTDB): domain Bacteria; phylum Pseudomonadota; class Gammaproteobacteria; order Burkholderiales; family Thiobacillaceae; genus Thiobacillus. The sequence goes on from CBJMYK010000114.1 coordinate 4,937, forward strand.
TGGACAAGCTTCCGGGCGCCGGGCAAATCGCGGTCCCCGCCGGCGCCGACGACAAGGCGGTGAATCGCATCGAAGGCATCATCAACAGCATGACACCGCTCGAGCGCCGCAAACCCGACATCATCAAAGCCAGCCGCAAGCGTCGCATCGCGGCGGGCGCCGGCGTGCAGGTGCAGGAGGTCAACAAACTGCTGAACCAGTTCGGCCAGGCGCAGAAGATGATGAAAATGATGGGCAAGGGCGGGCTCGGCAAGATGATGCGCGGCATGAAAGGCATGCTCCCCGGAATGCGCTGAGTCGGGCACTGGCGAAGCAGCCCGTTTCGGGTATAATTCGCGGTTTTCTCCGTTTACCCGGTGGGTTGAATCATGGTCGTTATTCGTCTTTCGCGCGGCGGCGCCAAAAACCGCCCCTTCTACAACGTGGTCGTGGCCGATTCGCGCTGCCGCCGTGACGGCCGCTTCATCGAGCGGGTCGGCTTCTACAATCCCGTTGCCGCGGAAGGCGCCGAGGGCGTGCGTCTGAACGCCGAACGCATCGGCTACTGGGTAAGCAATGGCGCCCAGCTGTCCGACACGGTCGCGCGCCTGGTCAAGCAGAACAAGCCCGCCGCCTGATTTGGCTGAGTCCGAAGCCTGGGTCGTGATGGGGCGGGTCAGCGCCCCCTTCGGCGTCAAAGGCTGGGTCAAGGTCCAGCCCTTCAGCGAAGACCCGGGGACGCTGATGGATTTCGAGTCCTGGCGCGTCGG
>CBJMYK010000115.1:0-5636 GCA_966433795.1 uncultured Thiobacillus sp.
CGGCGAATGCGGCCTTCAGATGTTCTTCGGTTTTCGAACCTTTGAGTTGCATGACTTGATCTCCTTGTTTGATTAAACGCTTTGCAGCACAGATCTTCCACCCCAGACACGGCCCTCCGCCGCCGTCGTTCCAGCGACTCCGCTGGGGATGAAATCGCGGTTTTTAGACTAAGTCTAATACCTGAACGAAGATTAAACCCGCTACGATAACGCTGTCAACACGCGCAGCGTAAATCGTCACGCCGGCACGGCTGCCGCGCGGCGCACGCCTTGCAGGTACACTTTGTCGCGAACGGAGAACACATGAGCACAGACAAACCCAAAACCGAAGCAGAGTGGCGCGCCGAGTTATCCCCCGAGCAGTACCGCATCCTGCGCGAACACGGCACCGAAAGGGCCTTTACGGGACAGTACTGGGATCACCATGCGACTGGGGAATACCGCTGCGCTGCCTGCGGCGCGCCGCTTTTCTCGTCCGCCGCCAAGTTCGATTCGGGCACGGGTTGGCCGAGCTTCTATGAGGCCATGAGTCCTGACGCGGTGGCCGAAAAAACCGACAGCAGCCACGGCATGGTTCGCACCGAAGCCCTGTGCCGGCGCTGCAACTCGCACCTCGGCCACGTCTTCCCGGACGGCCCGCCTCCTACCGGCCTGCGCTACTGCATCAACTCGGCGGCCCTCAGCTTTCATCGGAAGGACTGAGCCTTGCACATCTTTGAAGCCGAGATCACCGAGGTCGTCGCAGCCACGCCGCAGATCCGCGTCCTCCGCCTTGCCGTCGCCGAGAGCGGTTTCCGTTTCCTGCCGGGGCAGTGGGTCGATCTGAGCGTCGACATCGCGGGCGTCGCGCACACGTCCGGCTACTCGATCACGACGTCGCCGGTCCATGCGGGAATGATCGAACTCGCGGTCAAGGCGAGCGTACGCCATCCGCTCGCACGCTGGGTGCACGAGGAGGCGACAGTCGGTGAGCGCGTGCGCGTCAGCCAGGGACAAGGACCCTTCGTCTATCTGCCCGAGATGAGCGACAACGTCGTGCTGATCGGCGGCGGTGTCGGGATCACTCCCATGCTCTCGATCTTTCGCCACGTGCGCGACGCGGGCCTCTCGACCCAGGCGCATTTGGTCTACAGCGTGTCGGACAGTCGGGAAATCCTCTTCCGTGAGGAACTCGAAGCAGCGGTCCGGGCGCGCCCCAACTTGCATCTGAGCATTACGGTGACCCAGGCCGATCCCGCATGGCATGGCCTGACCGGCCGCATCGATCCGGTCAAGCTGCACGCACTCGACGTGCCGGACGACACGCTGTATTACCTATGCGGTCCGCGTGGAATGGTCGAGGACATGAGCACCCTGCTCCACGACCTCGGCGTGCCGATGAACCGGATCATCTTCGAAAAATGGTGGTAGGCGTTTTCGACCATTAAACTCTCAGGGTTGTCTGTGTATGGTTCCGCAACCACAAGGAGACTCTGATATGCGCCTACTTCCGCTGCTCGCCGCCCTCGCCTTCTGCACCCACGTATCGGCCGGACCCCGGGACGTCGTCCGCGCTCACCCCGCGCAGAAAGTCGGTGCCGCGACCTATGTCATTCACGGCCCGCAAGGCGTGCCGTCGGTCGAAAACCAGAGCTTCATGAACAACCCGGCCTGGATCGTCACCGCCGACGGCGTCGTCGTCATCGATCCCGGCTCGAGCGTGCAGGCCGGCCGCATGGTCGTCGCACAATTGCGCAAGACCACGAAGAAGCCCGTCACCCACGTCTTCAACACGCACGTCCACGGTGACCACTGGCTCGGCAACCAGGCAGTACTGGAGGCGTGGCCGAAGGCGACGATCATCGGGCATCCCGACATGATCAAAGGTGCGCGCGACGGCGCCGGCGCGTTCTGGATCAAGCTGATGTCGGACCTGACCAAAGGCTACACCGAGGGAACGCGCGCCGAGATCCCGACGGTCGCGGCAAGCGACGGCCAGGAATTCAAGATCGGCGGAAAGACCTTCCGTATCCATTCCTCGGCCGACGCCCACAGCAAGACCGATCTCATGATCGAGGTCGTTGAGGACGGCACGCTCTTCACTGGCGACAACGTCCTCAACCGCCAGGTTATGAACCTGCGCGACGGCACCTTCAAGGGTGTGATAAGAGAAACCGAGCGTGCGCTTGCGGTAAACGCGAAACTTTACGTGCCCGGGCATGGCAAGACCGGCGACCGCAAGCTCGTCGAGGAACAGAAGGCCTATTTCGACGCCCTGATGGCCGAAGTGCGGCGCCTCTACGACGAAGGCAAGAGCGACTTCGAAATGAAACCCATCGTTGCCGAAAAGCTCAAGGCCTACAAGCACTGGGCCGAGTGGGACGCCAACCTCGGACCGCAGATCAGCCTGGCGATACTCGAGATCGAGCAGGAATAAGAACCGCCCCGGCGCTCACTCGCGCAAGCGCGTGACACGTGCGACGGCGCCGGGCTGCCACTCGCCGTCGAGACTGACCCACGCCACGCGCGTCCCCATCATGCGCACGACGCCGGGCCGGCGGTTATCGCCCGTGTCCGAAAACTCGAAACCGAAATCCCGCTGGAACTGCAGCGCGCCATTGTCGTTGCGCGCGAATCTGAGTCTGCGCAGCGCCACGCTCTCGTCCAGGAGCTGGACGCCGGCGGCGGTGCAGGCGCGACGGCCGGCTGCAACGGCTTGTTCGCGTGCCTGCATGGCGGCATACCAATACCAGCCGACCGCCCCGAACACACCCAGCAGCAGGGCTTCCCAACTCACTGCCCCGAGGCGTCCCGTTTCACCGGGCTGCGAAACAGCGCCGCCACCTGTTTGCGCGGGGCCTGTCTGACCGGGTCCGACCCCGCTTCATCCGGCTTCGCTTCGCGTGGCACATAGGGCGCGTCGAACAGCGCGTCGCGGCGAGGCGCAGGTTTGGCGGCGCCGCGCTCGCCTCGCGGCGCGCGCGGCGGCCGCGACTCGAAGGCGGGCACGTCGGCCGCGCCCGGCTCGAAGCCGGGGACGATCACGGGCTCGAGCGTCGTGCCGATCAACCTTTCGATGTCCTTGAGATAGCGCGTCTCGGCTTCGCTCACGAGCGAGATCGCCTCGCCCTTGGCCCCCGCGCGCCCGGTTCGGCCGATGCGATGGACGTAATCCTCGGCATTATGCGGAAGGTCGTAGTTGACGACGAAAGGCAGCGCCTCGATGTCGATCCCGCGCGCCGCGACGTCGGTCGCGACGAGCACGCGGATCGTGCCGGCCTTGAAGGCGTCGAGCGCCTTGATGCGTTCCTGCTGGGTCTTGTCGCCGTGGATCGCGTCGGCATGGATGCCGGCCTTGTTGAGTTCGTTGGCGAGCCGGTTGCAGCCGAGCTTGGTGCCCGTGAATACGAGGACCTGGCGCAGGTCGCGGCTCTTGATCAGGTGCGCGAGTAATTGCCGCTTGCGCTCGTGATGCACCGGATGCACGACCTGGGTGACGGTCACGGCCGTCTCGTTGCGCGCCACTTCGATGAAGGTCGGCGTGTTGAGGATGCTGTCGGCAAGCTTGCGGATCTCTTCCGGGAAGGTCGCCGAGAACATCATGTTCACGCGTTGCGCCGGAAGCAAGGCGACGATGCGCCGCAAGTCGGGCATGAAGCCCATGTCGAGCATGCGATCGGCTTCGTCGAGCACGAGCGTGTTGACCTGGGTCAGCATCAGCGTCTTGTTCTGCACGTGGTCGAGCAAGCGCCCCGGCGTCGCGACCAGGATTTCGACACCGGTCTTGAGGATCGGGATCTGCGTATTGATGTTGACGCCGCCGTAGACGACGAGGGAGCGCACGGGCACGTGCCTCGTGTAGGCGCGAATCGCCTCTTCGACCTGGATCGCGAGTTCGCGCGTCGGGGTGAGGATCAGCGCCCGGATCGGGTGCTTGGCCGGCGAGGTGCTGGTGTTGGCAAAGGGCAGCAGGCGCTGGATCAGCGGCAACGCGAAGGCCGCAGTCTTGCCCGTCCCGGTCTGCGCCGCGCCGAGAATGTCGCCCCCTTGCAGCGCGCGTGGAATCACCTGCGCCTGGATCGGCGTGGGTGAGACGTAGCCCATCTCGTCGAGGGCGCGCAGGATGTCGGGCGCGAGCCCGAGTTCAGCAAAAGTCGTCAAAATCCGTCCAATTAAACACTGATCCAGTCAAAACCCGTTGTCTGACAGGCCACGCGAACGTCTTCGTCCGCGCACTCGAGCACCTGCGCCAGCGCGTGCTGCGCGAGGGCCGCGGTGTTATTCCTTTTCGACACGTGCGCCGCGACCACGCAACGCAGCCGGTCGTGCTTCAGCCTACCCAGCAGGTCCGCCGACTGGCCGTTTTCAAGATGCCCGAAACGGCCGCCGACTCGGCGCTTGAGACTCGGCGGGTAGGGTCCATTTTCCAGCATCTCGGCGTCATGATTGCATTCGAGCACGAGCGCGTCGACGCGCGCGAGCATCGCCTCGATATGGGCGGTACCGCAGCCGACGTCGGTCAGTACGCCGAGCCTGCGATTGCCGTCTCCGAACACGAATTGCACCGGCTCGCGCGCGTCGTGCGGTACCGGAAACGGCTGAATCTCGAGCGCGTCGACCGCGAACGACGCGTGGCTGTCGATGACCTCGACGGAGACGCCGCCGAGGTCGTTAGCCATCGCGAGCGTTCCGGCCGTCAACCACACCGGCAGCTTGTACTTGCGCGCCAGTCGCCCGACTCCGCCGATATGATCGCTGTGCTCGTGCGTGACGACAATGCCGGAGAGGTCGTCGGGCCTGAGGCCTAGCCGGGCCAGCCGCGTCGAGCTTTCAGCCAGACCGAAGCCGCAATCCATGAGCACCCGGGTTTCACCGACCTCGACGACGAGGCCGTTGCCTTCGCTCCCGCTGCCGAGACTGGCAAACCGCATTAACGCATTTCCCGCATCACTTCAGCTCTTTGTGCAGCAGATTGATGATCCGGTTCTGCGTGGCGGCGTCGGCGGCCTTGCCCTCGGCGCCAGCAACCCGGACGCGGCTCTTGTCTTCGCCGGCCTCGTTCACGACGATCTGCAACTGCGGCGACGTCTGATCCTTCTTGCCGCGCCAGAAGGCGAGTTTGGCGAACATGCCCTCGTCGCGCTTGCTCGCATTGTCGGCGTCCGGATCGATGTAACGCACGAAGTAGGTACCCTTGGAGCGGTCGCGGTCCTCGACGGCGAAGCCGACCCGGTCGAGCGCAAGGCCGACGCGGCGCCAAGCGCGGTCGAAACCCTCGTCCATTTCCAACACGGCGGCGCCGGCGTCACGAATCACGCGTGCCTGATCCGGCGTTTGTTGCGCGGTCAGCAGCGTCTGCGCCCGGTTCTCCTCGACGCCGAAGCGCAGCATCAGCCGGCGCAGCATCTCAGCTTCGAGTTCCGGATCGGCCGGCCGCGGCTGCCACACCGTCTTGTCCTTGCCCTCGGTCGCATAGACTTCCATCATGCCGCGATGGCTCAGATAGATCTCGGTGCCACCGGACCCGGGCTCGATACGCGTACGGAACTTGTCACGCTCGGCGGTCGAGTACAAGCCGTCGAGCACCTTGCCGAGCGTGCGACGGATCATGTCCTGCGGAATCTTGGCGCGGTTTTCCGCCCAGTCGGTTTCGATCA
>CBJMYK010000116.1:0-5539 GCA_966433795.1 uncultured Thiobacillus sp.
GCTGCTGCTTGATGGGAACGCCGATGACGGCGAACATCATCCAGATCATGAAGCAGACCGTGAACGCCAGCGTGCTCATGCTGACGACCGACCACGCCTTGTATTGCTGGCTTTGCATAAACCACCCCGCGACCGAACCGGTAAAATAGACTTCGCGGTCTTTTTACCTCCTTTAACCCCCACAGGCCAGAGGGGGAAACGGTCGCGTGAGGCCCCCGCATACCCTTTTCTGGATAGGGGTGATATTGGGTAACGCCTTGTTTACATGTGGTTATTTTTGCGCGTCGCGGGTGAGGCGGGCGCTGCGGCGAAGAAGAGGTATACCTATTTATCCGCCCATCCGACGCGCGGGTGTATTACGCTTGGGCCGTGAAAACGGCGGGCATGGAGAAAGCGGTGATTCGTCCGGTGCGGACTAAACTCGAGAACTCGCTGCTCATGCGGCTGGGGGGTATGTTCGTCGCGATCACCGTGCTCGCGGTCACCAGCATGTCGACCTCGTGGATGGTCGCCGAGACCATCCAGGGCAGCGGCGAGGCGATCAACCTTGCCGGCAGCCTGCGCATGCAGAGCTGGCGGATGGCCGCGATCTATCAGCGTCTGCAGAGCGACGGCGCGCCGGAAGATGCGGAGGCTCTCGGAGAGGCGATCGCCCGCTTCGAGACCGACCTCAAGGCGGCGCCGATCCTCGCCGTGCTGCCGAGCGACGAGACCACGCCGCTCAGGCACGTCTACCGGCTGGTCGAAAACGACTGGCGCACCATCGTCAAGCCCGGTTTGCTGGTCCCGCCGACCGCCGGGCGACCCGCGCGCGGCACCGTGCTCGACACCATTCCGGCATTCGTCGCCCACATCAACGACCTCGTCAAACAGATCGAGGACGCGGCGGAAGCCAAGATCCTGGTCATGCGCGTGATCCTCGGCGCCGCCGTCATCGCGACGATGCTCGTGGTTGCGCTTGCCATCTATCTGGTCAACAACATTCTTGTCTACCCGCTGCGCGGGCTGCTCGGACTGGCCGACCAGATCGGTCAGGGCAATCTCGCGGCCCGCAACGACCTGAGCGGCGAGGACGAGATCGGGCGGCTCGGCCAGGCCTTCAACCATATGGCGGAAGACCTCTCGATGCTTTACCAGAACCTCGAGGCGCGGGTCGAGGAGAAGACCGCCGAACTCACGATCGCCAACCGTTCGCTGGAACTGCTTTATCACTCGATCGCGCGGCTCTACAACGGTCCGGTCGCCCCCCATACCTATGAGGTTCTGCTCAAGGATCTGGAAAACGTGCTCGGCCTCGGTCGCGGCCTCGCCTGTCTGGTCGAAGGCGACGGCGCCACGCGCGGACGCGTGATCGCGAGCACGCTGCCGCCGCTGCCCGAGGGGGCCGACCCATGCGGAGTCATGAGCTGCGCGGAATGCCTCGCCCGCCCGGCGCTCGCGGTCCATCCGCTGGGCGACGGCCGGCGCGTGCTGTCGCTGCCGCTGAACGACACCGAGCAGCTGTATGGCGTGCTGCAACTCGAAATGCCGCCGGGCAAGGAGTTGGTCCAGTGGCAAAGCCAGTTGCTCGAAGCGCTGTCGCGTCACATCGGCATCGCCATCGGCACCGCGAGGCGCACCGAGCAGAGCCGCCGGCTGTCGCTACTCGACGAGCGCGCCGCGCTCGCGCGCGACCTGCACGATTCGCTCGCGCAGTCGCTCGCCTACATGAAAATCCAGGTCAGCCGGCTGAAACCGCTGGTCGAAGGCTCGGGGGCAGGCAGCGAGGCCGGCGAAGTGCTGGCCGAGCTGCGGGAGGGTCTCAACAGCGCGTACCGGCAGCTGCGTGAACTGCTGACGACCTTCCGCCTGCGAATAGAGGGCGAGGGCCTCGGTGCCGCGCTGCAGACCACGGTGACCGAGTTCTCGAACCGCGGCGGCATTCCGATCGCGCTCGTGGTCCATCTGGCCGGGTGCAAACTCACGCCCAACGAGGAAATCCATGCCCTGCAAATCGTGCGCGAGGCCTTGTCCAACGTGCTCAATCACGCCAAGGCGAACAAAGCCGAGGTCAGCGTGAGCTGCAACAGCGACGGATCGGTGTCGGCGACCGTGACCGACGACGGCGTCGGCATCCACGGGACCGCACGCGCGCATCATTACGGCATGACGATCATGGAAGAGCGCGCGAAGAACCTCGGCGGCCGTCTCAGCGTCGAGAACCTGCCCGCGCGGGGCACCCGCGTCACCCTCCACTTCGTGCCGAGCACGCGGCGCGAGGACAACGCTACGATTCAACCCATTCAATTGAGCTGAAAGCCATGCCTGCGACCGACCCCCAGACCATCCTCATCGTCGACGACCACCCGCTGTTTCGCAAGGGCGTGATCCAGCTCATCCAGGCGGCGCCCGAGTTCCGCTTCGTCGGCGAAGCGGCGAGCGGCGGCGAAGGGCTTACGCTCGCGCACCGCCTGCACCCCGACATGATCCTGCTCGATCTCAACATGAAGGACATGAACGGCGTCGAGGTGCTCAAGGCCATCAAGGACGAGGGGCTGGATTCGCGGGTCATCATGTTGACCGTGTCGGACCAGGCGGAAGACCTGATCGCCGCGCTGCAGGCCGGGGCGGACGGCTATCTGCTCAAGGACATGGAGCCCGAAGACCTGATGCAGCAACTGGCCGAGGCGGCGCGCGGCAAGATCACGATCAGCGAACGCCTGACCCAGTTGCTCGTCTCGTCGCTGCGCGAGAAGAGCCGGCCGACGAGCCTCGCCGACGCCGGGCTCACCGAGCAGGAAAACCGTATCCTCGACCACCTCGTCGACGGCAAGAGCAACAAGCTGATCGCCCGTGACATGGGCATCGCCGAGGGCACGGTGAAAGTGCACGTCAAGCATCTCCTCAAGAAGCTCAACCTGCGGTCGCGGGTCGAGGCTGCGGTATGGGCCGATCGCTGCCGTCGCCAGTCGAAACCCTGAAGCGGTCGTGCGCGTTCCCCGGGGCGGACGGTCGGCTCAATGATGTATCGTTTATGCAACTTTGGTGTCGATGCAAAAGTAGGGGATTACCTCTAAAGAGGTAGAGGGGGTATTTCGGTAAGACGCTGTTTTTCCTCCGAAAACAAAACACCATGCCGCCGGAGAGCCCCGCGGCGAGGGCATCGCGCGGGCGCCATCTAACCCCTTGGCCGCGGATGCCGCCCCGAACGGCTGTGCTATATTTCCGCGGCGTCGATGCTTCTGCGCCGAATAAAGCCTGGGCCTGCCCGCGAGGACGGAACCCGTTGCATCGGCCAGACTTATTCCCAACTTTTCAAACCCGATCTACAGGAGATATGAACGATGAAAATGACCTCGCTTGCACTCGCCTTGTCTTTGGCGGCACTGCTCAGCGCATGCGGCGACAAGGAAGCGGAGACCCCGGAAACTGCAGCGCCCGAAACCACCGCGCCTGCGCCCGAGGCCGCTGCGCCCGAAGCGGCCGCGCCTGAAGCGGCTGCACCCGAGGCCGCTCCCGCGCCGGAGGCCGCGGCCCCCGCCGCGCCGGCCGAAGGCGAGGCGGTCGCCGCGGCAGGTGACGTCGGCAAGAAGGTTTACGGCAACGTGTGCTCGATGTGTCACGCCGCGGGCGTGGCCGGCGCGCCGAAGCCGGGCGACAAGGCCGAGTGGGGCCCCCGCATCGCCCAGGGCAACGACGTGCTTTACAAGCACGCCATCGAAGGCTTCACCGGCAAAAAAGGCATGATGCCTGCACGTGGCGGCTCGACGACGCTGTCGGACGACGAAGTCAAGGCCGCGGTCGACTTCATGGTCGCGCAGTCGAAGTAAGCCGCTTCGAAAACCGCAGTTTCGAAGCAAAAACGGAGGAGACCCGGTCTCCTCCGTTTTTTTTCGACTTCGGCTTCGGCGAGTGTCTGGGCGGGGCGTCGGCCTAGTGGCGATGCCGGCGGTTACGGCTCAACGCGCCAAGCTCGGACGCGGTGATATCGGCAGGCTTGAGTACGCGCCCGCCGTTGCGCGCGGCGAAGCGGAGTGCCTGGTCGCGGCCCGCGAAGGCGGGCAGGTCGCCATCGCGCATCGGCCCGAGCGCGTTGGACCCGTGGACGAAATAGGCTTGTTCGAGCGCGATCCATTTTTTGGTGTCGGCGTCGGTGACGAAGCGGCCGGCGACGTCGGCAAGCGCGTAGCTCGGGTTGTAGCGTTCGATACGTGCGAGGAAGACCAGCAGGTCCACCGGGGAATCGAAGAACTGCGAGGCGCCGTCGCGGAAAACCACTTGCGCAGCCCAGTGCGGGAAACGAGCCGGATACATGCCGCAGACCGGGCAGCGCGCGTCGTCGGGTACGGCCTTGGGCGCGAGCATCGGCAGGCCCGACGCGGCTTCGTACGGCGTCGCGGGCGCGACCACGCAGAAGTCGTTGTCTACATCGGGTGGGACCTGTTTCGCGTCGCCCGTTGGGAACAGGACGAAGGCCGCCGCCGAAAGCGCCGCTACCGTCGCGGCCAGCGCCAGTTTCGTCGCCGCGCGCATCAGTCGATATCCGCGGTCCCGAGCGTCGGATCGTCGAGCAAGGCGCCGATCAGACGTTGCAGATTGTCGGCGGGCGTGGCGTCGGGCCGGGTAAGGGGGTCGGCTGCCACGCGTCCGGCGGCGTCGTGAAAGTGATTGGGAAAAGTCGCGAGACCGCGATGGAGTGGCGCCGTGTCGATCCCCGCTGCGAACGTGCCATGCGTCCAGCGCAGGGAATAGGCGTCGTCGGCGGCGTAGCGAACGGTCAGTACGACGCCGTTTTTAAGCCGGATGATCAAGGCGTCCTGCTTCTGCTCGACGGGTGCGTCGAGGCGGTCGGCAAATGCGGCGTCGACCGCCGTGGCGAGTTCGAAATGCAGGCTCATCAGCGGTTCGCTTCCTTCGCCCGTTCGCCGAGCAGGGTGCGGGCGGCGTCCCGGGTGTCCGCCAGGATGCGCGCCGAGAGGTAGTGTTCGTACGCCGGATGCTCGTCCACCGCGCCGCTCTCGATCTGGCGCAGCAAGGCGGCGGGATCGGCCGCACCGTAGGCGGCGAGGACCGCGCTCAGGTGCTCGCGCAATTCGTAGAGCAGGTGCGACAACTGGTCGAGTTCGGCAGCGGTCTGGGGATCGACGTTTTCAAAAAAATTGGCCATGGTTCCTCACATGTTGCTGTCGTGAAGCGCGCCGCCATCGAGCACGACCATGTCGGGCGTGACCTCGGCGAAACGATAGACCTTGCCGCCGTACTGTGCGGCGAACTTGGCCGCGTCGCCTTCGGACGCGAAGCTCGCGAGCGTCGGCCCCATGGAGCCGCGTCGTTTGCTGCCGTGGACGTAGTAGGCGCTGGTCGCGTCGATCCAGTTGTCGCGCGGCTCGTCCCAGTCGGCTTTACCCATGTCCTGGACGAAAACGCCGCGCACCGCTCGGACCTGCTCGGGTTTGAGGTAGACGTGGAACATCTCGACCGTGTCGCAGAAGAACTCGGGCTCGGTCTGTCCGGCGTAGAAGATCTGCGCCTTCGGGCCCGGGTAATCGGCGAGCAGCAT
>CBJMYK010000117.1:0-5524 GCA_966433795.1 uncultured Thiobacillus sp.
CGAGCGTGAAAATCGTCGAGCCGATCAGGATGAAGATGACGAAGGTCGTGAGCCGCGTCGTGCTGTCGACCGCCTGGGTGAGCTGCAGCCGCGTCAGGCGTCCACGCGCCGCGGCGAGGGCGAGCGCGCCGACCGCGCCCATGGCGCCGCCTTCGGTCGGGGTCGCGACGCCGAGGAAAATCGTGCCGAGCACGAGGAAGATCAGCACCAGCGGCGGCAGCAGCGTGGTGAGTACGCGCAGCGCGAGCGCCGATCCGTGCAGCGTTCGCGCCGACGCCGGCACCGCCGGAGCGGCGTGCGGGCGCAGCAGACTCACGCCGAACACGTAGGCGAGATAGGCCGCGACGAGGACGAGCCCCGGCACGAGCGCGCCCTTGTACATGGCGCCGACCGAGGTCCCGAGCTGGTCGGCGAGCACGATCAGGACCAGCGACGGCGGAATGATTTGCGCGAGCGTGCCCGAGGCTGCGATGACGCCGGCGGCGAGTCGTTTGTCGTAGCCGTAGCGCAGCATCACGGGCAGCGAGATCAGGCCCATCGCGATCACGGTCGCAGCGACGACGCCGGTCGTCGCGGCGAGCAGGCCGCCGACAAGGACCACCGCGTAGGCGAGGCCGCCGCGCGCCGAGCCGAACAGCTGGCCGACCGTGTCGAGCAGGTCCTCGGCCATGCCCGAGCGCTCGAGGATCAACCCCATCAATGCGAAGAAGGGGATCGCGAGCAGCGTCGGATTGGCGACGATGCCGTAGACGCGCTCGGGCAAGGCGTGCAGCAACGACAGATCGAACAAGCCGGCGGCGATGCCGATCGCGGCGAAGAGCAGGCCGTTCGCTGCGAGCGCGAACGCGACCGGATAGCCGACCAGCAGGAAGGCGACGAGCCCGAGAAACATCAGCGCGGCAAGGACTTCGCTCACGCCGTCACACTTCCTCTTCCGGCGCTTCGTAGGGCAGCACGAGGTGGCCGCGCAGCACGCCGACGCGCTTGATGATTTCGGCGACACCCTGCAGCGCGAGCAGCGCGAAGCCGAGCGGCAACAGCAGCTTGACCGGCCAGCGCACGAGTCCGCCGGCGTCGGGCGACATTTCGTGCGAGGTCCAGGCTTCGTGCAGCATCGGCCACGACAGCCACGCGAGCAGCACGGCCATCGGCAGCAGGAACAGCAGGCCGCCGGCGAGGTCGATCCACGCGCGGCCGCGATGACCGAAGCGGTTGTAGAAAATGTCGATGCGCACGTGGCCGTTGTGCTTGAGCGTATAGCCGGCACCGAGCATGAACATCGCACCGAAGAGATACCACTGGATTTCGAGCCAGGCGTTCGAGCTCTCGCCCATGAGGTGGCGCACGAGCGCGTTGCCGGCCGAAATGAGGGTTGCGGCGAGGACCAGCCAGATGACGATGCGTCCCACGCGCTCGGTCAGCGCGGCGATCAGAGCGGCCAGCGCGAGCAGCGTCCTCACAACGCGCCGGCGTCGTCGAGGAAGTCGGCCATCTGCTCGGCCACGATGCGATAGCCGGCGGCGTTGGCGTGGATCGGGTCGGCCTTGAGGCGGTTGTCCTTGAGCACGTCGTCGAAGACCTCGTCTTCGAGCGGCAGCTTCAAGTCGTCCGCGACGCGCGCGTAAAAAGCGGGCGGCCCGCCGAAGAGCGTGGGCGCCGGGACGGCGATCAGCATGACTGCGGCGCCGCTCGCGCGGATCGTCTCGACGAGGCGGCGCAGATTGGTCTCGGTGTCCGCTTCGGCCTGCTTTCTCAGCATGTCGTTGCCGCCGAGGCACAGCAGCACCAGGCGCGGCCGGTGCTGCTCGAGCACTGCCGGCAGCCGTTGCAGCGCGGACGCTGTCGTGTCACCGGGAACGCCGGCATTGACGACGGTATGACCGGTGAGCGAGGCGAGTACTGCGGGGTAGGCCGTCTCGCGGCTGGCACCGGTGCCGAAGGTGAGGCTGTCGCCGAACGCGACGATCACGTCGTCGGGATCAAGCTTCGGCAGGGTCGGCGCGCGCTCGCAGCCGGCGATGAAGAGGACGGCAAGGAGCGCGACGAGGGAGCGCCGGGCAGCCGACATTTAGTTGCCGGCCACCGTCATGCGGTCGATCAGAATCGAGCCCACCTGCTTGGAACCGCGGCGTTCGACGTCTCGGCCGATCGCGATGATGCCCTTGAACATCTGCACGAGGTTGCCGGCGATCGTGATTTCCTCGACCGGGTACTGGATTTCGCCGTTTTCGACCCAGAAGCCGGCGGCGCCGCGCGAGTAATCGCCGGTCACCATATTCGCGCCCTGGCCGAGAAGTTCGGTGACGAGCAGGCCCGTCCCCATTTCCTTCAGTAGGCCGTCGAGATCGTGTTCGCCGGGCGCGACCAGCAGATTGTGGCTGCCACCGGCGTTGCCGGTCGTCGCCATCCCGAGCTTGCGCGCCGAATAGCTCGACAGGAAGTAGCCCTGCACCACGCCGTTCTTGACGATGTCGCGCTCGAGGCAGGCGACACCCTCGCTGTCGAACGGGGCGCTGCCGAGGCCGGCCGCAACGAAGGGCGCCTCGCGGATGTTCACGAGCGGGGCGAAAACCTGGGTGCCGAGGCTGTCGAGCAGGAAGGAAGACTTGCGATAAAGACTGCCTCCCGAGACCGCGGCGACGAAGTTGCCGATCAGGCCGGTGGCGATCGGTGCCTCGAACACCACCGGGCAAGTGCGGGTGTCGAGCTTGCGGCCGTTGAGGCGACGCACCGTGCGTGTACCGGCGACACGACCCACCGCCTCGGCCGACTCGAGCGCGGTCGGGTTGCGCGCGTTGCTGTACCAGTAGTCGCGCTGCATCGCGCCTTTTTCCTCGCCGATGACCGCGACCGAGATGCCGTGGCGCGAGCCGGCGTAGCCGTTGCAGAAGCCGAGGCTATTGGCGTAGACGAAATGCGAGGCGTGGGTCGAGACGCCCGCGCCTTCGGAATTTGTGAGGCGCTTGTCGACCGCGAGCGCCGCGGCTTCGCAGGCGCGCGCGGTTTCGGCCGCTTCTTCGACCGTGAGCGTCCACGGATGGTAGAGATCGAGGTCGGGCACGTCGGTCGCGAGCCGGTCGGCGTCGGGCAGGCCGGCGCAGTCGTCCTCGGCGGTGTAGCGCGCGATCGTCAGCGCCTTCTCGACCGCGCTTTTCAAGGCCGCTTCCGACAGGTCGGAGGTCGACGCGTGACCGCGGCGCTGGCCGATGTAGACGGTGACGCCCGCACCCTTGTCCTTGTTGTATTCGATCGTCTCGATTTCACCCTGGCGCACGCTGACGTTCTGCCCGACGCCTTCGGAGATCTCGGTATCGGCAGCGGTCGCGCCCTTGTCGGCGGCGTGTTCGATGACGAGACGGGACAGGGCGATGAGCTGGTCGCGGGTATAGCTGAACTGGGAGCGGGACATGGCGGCTTGGTCGGAAAGTTGGGCTGTAAGCGCTCGCGCGCAGCGCGTTTGTCGGGGCAGAAACTACAATATCGATAATAACAGCAACCGAAAGACCCGCCGTGCGCCTCATAGACCCCGATGCCGACTTGGAATTCGATCCCGATTCCGTCTACGACGGCCCGAGCAAGAGCCAGAAGAAACGCGACGTCGAGGCGCTGCAGGATCTCGGCAACGAACTCGTCAAGCTGCCCGACGCGCAATTCAAACGCATCGAATTGCCGGAAGAATTGCGCGAAGCCGTCGCGGCTTGCCGCAAGATCACCCAGAACAGCGCGCTCAGGCGGCAGCGGCAATATATCGGCAAGCTCATGCGCGGCATCGATCCGGCACCGATCCAGGCGCAGCTCGACGTGTTCAAGGGGGCATCGGCGGCCGAGAACGCCAAGCTCCATCAGGCCGAGAAGTGGCGCGACAAGCTGATCGCGGACAACGACGCGCTGACGCTCTTTCTCAATAATTACCCCGACACCGACGCGACCCGCCTGCGGCAACTCATTCGCAATGCCCGGGACGAAGCCGCGCACAACAAGCCGCCGAAGGCTTTCCGTGAAATCTTCCGGGTGATCCGCGAGGCCATGCAAGCGAACTGAATCGAGAACGGCAGCATGTGGGGACGCGTCGTCAAAATCGCATTGAGCCTGCCGTCTCTGATCGTAGCGGGGTTGTTCGCCCTCTATCTCGTCTTCGGGTTCTTTCTGATCGACCCCCTGGCGCAGAAGCTGCTGCCGTGGATCGGCGAGGCCGAGCTCGCCAGCCGCTTGAGCGTGCGGCGCGTCACCTTCAACCCGCTCACGCTCGAAGCGACGCTCGAGGGCCTTGCGCTCGCCGAGAAAAGCGGCGCGCCGCTTGCGAGTTTCGAGCGGCTCTACGTCGACCTCGATAGCACGGGCCTCTTTCGCCGGGCCTGGCGTCTCCGCGACATCGCGCTCGAGCAGCCGCGCGCGATCATCGAAGTCCGCCGCGGCGGCACGCTGAACTGGGCAGCGCTGATCGCCAAGCTCAATGAGGACAAAAAGCCCCCGGCGGACACGATCGCGCGCGTGCTGATCGACCACATCCGGATCGCCGACGGGCGCGCCGTCTACAGCGACGCCAATCGCGCCGGCGAGCCATTCAATGCCGTTCTCGAACCGCTCGGCATCGAGCTCGAGGGACTTTCGACCCTGCCCGAGGATCGCGGCGCTTATCTGCTCGCCGCCAAACTTCCCGAACAGGGCGGCACCCTCAAGTGGAAAGGCGACATCGGCCTGAACCCGCTCGCGTCGCGCGGCGAAATCGGGCTCGAAGGCGTGCGGCTGACCCAGTTGTTGCGCGTGATAAAGACCCCGCGCAATTTCGATCTGCCGTCCGGCACGCTAGGCGCTGCCCTGCGCTACCGCTTCGCCATGGTGCGGAACAAGACGGGCGACGACCTGCCGTGGGTGCGGATCGACGGCGCCAACCTGGTCGTGCAAAAACTCACGCTTGCGCCGCGGGGCGGCGGTGCGCCGGCCCTGCGACTGGCCGACGCGCGGGTCGTCAACGCGAATGTCGACCTCGCGACGCGCGTGGTCGACGTCGCGAGCGTGCGCGTCGATGGCGCCCGGCTCGCTGCGACACGCGACGTCGCTGGGAGACTCGATTGGCAGACGCTGTTCGGTGCAGCCGAGGGCGTAACGCCGCCGCGGCCGACTGCGTCCAAGGCCGCCGAGGCGAGCGCGCCCTGGAAGGTCGCCGTGCGCAAGATCGAACTGAGCGGCTGGGCGGCGCGCTTCACCGACCAGGGCTTTGCCACGCCGCTGGTCGTGACTGCCGAGGGCTTCGGTCTGAGCGCCGGGCTCGCGGGAGAAGTCGGCGCCACCTCCGCCATCGAGAAGGATGTCTGGTACGACTGGACGGCCGCCGCACCCGGCTTCTCCGCCGGCGACCTCATCGAAGTCACCGTCGGGACCTGCGGAAGCGGCCTGGTCCTCGACTCCAAGATGGCCGTCTACCGCGCGCCAAAGGGCGGCGGCACCTGCCCCACCGAGTCTGACCTCATCGACTGCATCGACGACATCTGCGACGCCACCCCCGTCAACAACGCCAACGTCG
>CBJMYK010000118.1:0-5524 GCA_966433795.1 uncultured Thiobacillus sp.
ACCCTGGCCTCGTAAACCCATGTGCGACACCTGCGGCTGCAACCTCACCCCTGGTAACACGCATCTCGCGTTCAAACCCGTCGCGCGAGGCACGACCGCGGTTTCCGTGCTCAAGGGGCTGCTGGCGAAGAACGACGACCAGGCCGGCCACAATCGCGCACACTTCGATCAGCGCGGGATCCTCGCGATCAACCTCATGTCTTCGCCGGGCTCCGGCAAGACCGCACTGCTCGAAGCGACGCTTACGGCACTGAAGGGTGAATTCACCTGCGCCGTGATCGAGGGCGATCTCGAAACCGAAAACGACGCCGAGCGCATTCGCGCCAAGGGCGTGCAGGCTCATCAGATCGTCACCGGAACGGCCTGCCATCTCGACGCGCATCTCGTGCACGATGCGCTGCACCACATGAGTCTCGAGGGTGTCGACATCCTGTTCATCGAGAACGTCGGCAATCTGGTCTGCCCCGCGAGCTTCGACCTCGGCCAACACCTCAACGTGACCCTGCTCTCGGTCACCGAGGGCGATGACAAGCCGGCGAAGTATCCGGTCATGTTCCGCGCGGCTGACGCCCTGCTTCTGACCAAGACCGACCTTCTGGCCGTGCTCGACGACTTCGATCCCGACAAGGCCGAAGCGCATCTGCGTCGGCTCGCCAATCCGGCCCCGGTGCTGCGCCTGTCCGCGCGCCAGGGGAGCGGCCTGGATGCATGGCTCGACTGGATCCGTGAGCAGCTTGCGCAGCAGCGCGCACGCGTCGCCCACGGCCATTCGCGGCGCCCAGCCGTACAGCCCGACGGCGCGCGCTACCACCGCGCGGAGGCGTGATGGACGAAGCACAGCTCTGGCTCGAGAAACTCCACGCGCTCCAGTTCGAGCGCAAGGTCAAGATCATGAACGTGTGCGGCGGGCACGAACGCTCGATCACCCATGCCGGACTCCGTGGCGCGCTGCCCGGATGGCTCGAGCTTGTGCCGGGGCCCGGCTGCCCGGTATGCGTGTGCCCGGAAGAAGATGTTTATCAGGCGATCCAGCTCGCGCTGCAGGACGAAGTCATCCTCGTCGCCTATGGCGACATGCTGCGGGTACCGGTGAACGTCAAGAAAAGTGAAGTACGGTCCCTGGCCGAGGCGCAGGCAGCCGGTGCCGACGTTCGCCCCATCGCAAGCCCGCTCGACGCGCGCCGGATCGCGGCCGAAAACCCGACACGACCGGTGGTGTTCTTCGCCGCCGGCTTCGAAACCACGACCGCACCCACAGCCGCCATGTTGGCCGAAGGTGTTCCCGACAATCTCAGCATTCTTCTGTCGGGGCGCCTGACCTGGCCCGCCGTCGCGATGCTGCTCGACTCAGGCAGCCCCGGCTTCGACGCACTGATCGCGCCGGGACACGTGTCGACCGTCATGGGCCCGGAAGAATGGAACTTCGTGATCGAACGCCACGAGATCCCCACCGCGGTCGCCGGGTTCGGCGCGGCCTCGCTGCTCGCCTCCTTCTACTCGGTGCTGCGCCAGCTCAAGAGCGGTGAACGCTTTCTCGACAACTGCTACCGCGAAGTCGCGCACCCGGGAGGGAATCCGACGGCGCGGCGAATGATGGACAGCGCGCTCGACGTGGTCGACGCAAACTGGCGTGGCATCGGCGTCATCCCGCGCTCGGGTTATGCGCTGAAACCCGCGCTCGCGCAGCACGATGCGCGCGTTTTGTTCAGCGATCACACCGATCCGGCGCGGCGGCGCGCCGGCGAAATGCCGCCCGGCTGCGACTGCGCGCAAGTCGTGCTCGGCAAGATCTACCCTAACCAATGCCGCATCTACGGGAAGGCCTGTACGCCGCGCAAGCCGGTCGGGCCGTGCATGGTTTCGGATGAGGGTGCCTGTCGCATCTGGTGGGCCGGCGGGGTGCGCGTCGCCGCCGATGCCTGAACGCATCGCGCAATTCATCAGGGTCAGCGGGCGCGTGCAGGGAGTCGGGTTCCGGCCTTTCGTCTACCGCGCCGCTCGCCAGCACGCGATCGCAGGATGGGTCCGCAATGTCAACGGCGCGGTCGAAATCCACGTCGAAGGTGAATCCGCGCAGTTGCAGCGATTCGTTGACATGCTGCGGAACGAAGCCCCGCCGCTCTCGGCGCCTGACATGCTCACGATCGAGCCCTGTCCGCCGGCGCAACTTCACGGCTTTTCGATCCTCGACAGCGCCCCCTCGACGGACCCCGACGTCCATCTGCCGGTCGACGGCTTCGTATGCGCGGACTGTCTCGCCGAAATGCACGATCCGGCGAATCGCCGCTATCGCTATCCCTTCATCAACTGCACCCAATGCGGCCCGCGCTACACACTCATCACGGCGCTCCCCTACGACCGGCCGAATACCGCGATGCGCGACTTCGCGTTATGTCCCGCGTGCCGGCGCGAATACGAGGAGCCGCTCGACCGCCGCTTCCACGCCGAACCGATCGCCTGTCCGGCCTGCGGACCGCATCTGCAGTTCGTCTCGGGTGACCGCAGCTGCTCGGGCGACGAGGCTGCGCTCGCCGCCGCGGCAGCGAGCCTGCGTGCGGGAAAGATCGTCGCGGTGAAGGGCGTAGGCGGCTACCATCTGATGTGCGACGCGCGCAACGAACAGGCGGTCGCCACACTGCGCGCGCGCAAGCCGCGGCCGGCCAAGCCACTTGCCGTGATGTTTCGCGATCTCGACGCCCTGGCCCACGCCGCCCATTTGACGGCGGACGACGCGGCCTTCCTGACTTCGTCCGAACGCCCTATCCTTCTGCTGTGCAAGCGCGACACGGATGCCGTCTCCCCCGACGTCGCGCCGGGTCTGGCCGACATCGGCTGCCTGCTGCCCTACTCGCCACTGCACGACCTGCTGCTGAACGACTTCGACGGACCGCTCGTCGCGACCTCGGGCAACCTCTCGGGCGAACCGGTGTTGACGGACAACGCTGAAGCGCAGGCCCGGCTGGGGCCTATCGCCGACGCCTTCCTGCATCACGACCGGCCGATCGTGCGTCCGGCCGACGATCCGGTCTACCGTCGCATCCATGGCGCGCCGCGCCCGCTGCGCCTCGGGCGCGGCCTCGCGCCACTCGAGCTCGAATTGCCCGCCGCACTCGAGCAGCCCGTTCTCGCGCTGGGCAGCCACATGAAGAATACCGTATGCCTCGCCTGGGGCACGCGTGCCGTCGTCTCCCCCCACATCGGCGAGCTCGATACCGCGCGCAGCGTCGATACGCTCGCCCGGGTCGCAGCCGACCTGCAGCGCCTCTATCAGGTTCGAGCGGCCGCACTCATCGTCGACCGCCACCCCGGCTTCGGCTATCGCCGCTTCGCGCGCGAGAGCGGACTGCCTCAAGTCGAAGTCTGGCATCACCGCGCCCACGCCTCCGGGCTCGCGGCGGAATTCCCCGACACCTCGGAATGGATCGTCTTCACCTGGGACGGGGTCGGCCTGGGCGAGGACTTGAGCCTCTGGGGCGGCGAAGCCTTCACCGGCTCGCCCGGGCGTTGGCGTCGCGCCGCGTCGTGGCGCCCTTTTCGACTGCCGGGCGGCGAGAAGACGGGCCGCGGACCGTGGCGCGCCGCCGCCGCCCTGCTCTGGGAGAGCGGCGCGCCGGCTGCTTTCGCACCGCACGCCCTGCATCAGGCATGGAAGGCAAGGCTCAATAGCCCCGGCAGTTCCGCGGTAGGCCGGCTGTTCGACGCGGCCGCGGCGTTGTCGGGAATTTGTACCCACGCAAGCTTCGAAGGCGAAGCGCCGATGCGGCTTGAAGCCTGCGCCGGCGAAGCGCTGCAAGTGCGCGACGGTCATGGCCTCGCCCACGCCGAGGCTGGCGAAGCGCTTGCGCTGCCCCTCGCGGTCGACGCGCAGGGTATATGGCGCTGCGACTGGGGGCCTTTGCTGCCCATGCTCGCCGATAGCGCTCAGCCGCTCGCCCGTCGCGCCGCACGCTTTCACTTCAGCCTCGCGCGGGCGCTCGTCGAGCAGGCGAAGCGCCTGCGCGCCGACACCGGCATCGAGACAGTCGGCTTGACCGGCGGCGTCTTCCAGAACCGGCTGCTCGGCGAAGCCGCGGCAGCGGGGCTCGAGGCCGCCGGCTTCACGGTCCGACTGCCGCAGCGCCTTCCGATGAACGACGCGGGCCTGAGTTTCGGCCAAGTCATCGAGTTTCTGTACCAATAAACCCTAGCAGCCATGAACGACGACTCCTCTCGCATTCTTCTCGCGCACGGCAATGGCGGTCGCCTCATGCGCGAGCTCATCGCCGATGTCTTCGCGCGCCACCTCGGCAATCCGCTGCTCGATACCGACGCCGACGCGGTCACACTGCCCCGGCTCGATGGTGATGCCATGGTCACGACCGACGGTTTCACGGTGCAGCCGCTCGAATTCCCCGGTGGCAATCTCGGCTCGCTCGCCGTACACGGCGTCGTCAACGACCTTGCCGTCGCGGGCGCGGATCCGCGCTACCTCACTTTGTCGGCGCTGATCGAGGAAGGCCTCGAATTCCACGTACTCGAGCGGCTGATCGCGAGCTTCGCCGAAGCTGCGCGGGCCAACGGTGTCGCGGTGGTAGCTGGCGATACCAAGGTGGTCAGACGCGGCGAGGGAGGCGGCCTCTATCTCTCAGTCGCGGGCATCGGCGTCAGGCGCGCCCCGTCCCTCGACATCCGCAGCGTGGCGGCCGGCGACGCGGTGCTGGTGTCAGGTCCGGTCGGTGACCACGGCATCGCGGTCATGCTTGCCCGCGAACAATTCGGACTGTCGGGCGATTTGCGCTCCGACTCGGCCTCGGTACTCCCGCTCGCGCAGGCGGTGCGCGACCTGGCCGGTCTTCGATTCATGCGCGATCCCACCCGCGGCGGACTCGCGACCGTGTGCCACGAGATCGCGCGCGCGAGCGGCCACACGGTCGTGCTCGAACAGAAGGCCGTGCCGCTGCGCCCGGAAGTGGTGTCGGTGTGCGAAATGCTCGGTTACGACCCCTATTACCTCGCGTGCGAAGGGCGCATCGTCGCCATCGCCGCACCGCTCGCGGCCGCCGAGATCGTCGGGCGCTGGCGCGCGGTACAGGGGGGCGAAGGCGCCGCGATCATCGGCCGGGTCGAGAAAGCGGGGGCGCGCGTGCTCCTCGAAACCGAACTCGGTGGACGCCGCGTGATCGACGAACTGGAGGATGACCCGCTGCCACGGATCTGCTGACGGTGGGACGACACCACGAAGTTTCAGCCAGCGCCGGCTGTCCGACGGCCGGCCCGGGCCCGCGTCGGATCAGGCGGCCACGTGATTGCGCCGGTCGTGAGGCCCCGAGCGCCGCTCCTGTGCGCTGGATACGCGCCCTGCGACATATGCGGGCGACGCCGGTGACGGCTGCGCACCGGCCGAGCCGGCGCGCGCGACCGTCACCGATTCCCGCTCCGTGGGAATCGAACCGATGTGGTGTCGGTAGGCCATTTCGCCGCCGAGCCAGGCGGTGATCAGCAAAATGCCCGCGACGACGGCAGAAAGAATGACGCCCGCGGGAAC